>JBMOIA010000017.1:0-12490 GCA_049317565.1 Terrimicrobiaceae bacterium
GCGTCCGAGATTTGTTTGCTGATCTCGGGCTCGAGGATGAAGTTCATGAACGCCTCGGCGTTCGCGACATTTTTCGAGTCCTTCGGAATCGCGAGGCTGTCTATGAACAGGTGCGTCCCCTCGGCCGGCACGGTCCATTTGAATTTCTTATCCTCGTTGAGAAGGATCGCACCCTCGCCACCCCACACCACGCCGATCGCGACATCGCCGTTCAACAGCGCGGTCTTCGGGCTGTCGGAGTCGTAGATTTTCACGAGCGGCAGCCAATTCGCCAGCACGCCCTTGGCTTTCTCAAGGTTCTCGTCGCTGACATCGTTGACTGGGATTCCCTGCGAGAGCAGCGCCCAGGAGACGATTTCGCGTGAGTCGTCGAGCACAACGATCTTCTGGCTGTTCTCGGGTTTGAAAACATCCGCGAAGCCCTTGATGTCGCCTTTGACCAGTTCGGTGTTCACAACAATTCCCACGGTTCCCGCCATGAACGGAACCGAGAATTTGTTGCCCGGGTCGAACTGCATGTTCAGGAACTGCGGCGAGATGTTTTTAAGGTTCGGGATTTTCGCGTGGTCGATCGGGTGCAGGAGATTTTCCCTCGCGAGCGCCTCGACGACATATTCGCTCGGCTGGATGATGTCGTAGCTGCCGCCGCCAGCTCCGAGCTTGGCGAGCATCTCCTCGTTCGAGGCGTAATTCTCCACGGACACCTTGATTCCGGTGCGCTTGGCGAATTCGTCGATGACGCTTTGCGGTATGTATTCGGACCAGCAGTAGATGTTGAGGCTGCCTGCATTCGCGGCGGGTGTGGGCGCCCCGCCCTGCGCATTGGTTTCCGCCGGAGAGGGCTCCGGCGCCTTCCCGCATCCGGCAACGGCGAGCGCTGCCAGCGCGGCGAGTATGGTTTTGGTTTTTGTTTTCATGAGTTTTTCCGGCTTCCGAGGAATTGCCCCGCGACGGCGAACGCAAATGTCGCTGCAATAAAGAGCGTGCTGAGCGCATTCAACTGCGGATTCAACCCCACCTTCGCCATGCCATAGACCTTCAGCGGAAGCGTCTGGGACTGCGATCCAGTGGTGAACACGCTCACGATGTATTCATCGAGCGACAGCGTGAAGGACATCAATGCACCGGAAACAATCGCCGGCATCAGGTAAGGAACGATCACGCGCCAGAACGCCTGCACCGGCGTGGCACCAAGGTCCATCGCGGCTTCCTCTAAAAACGGATCAAGCCCCTGCAACCGCGCCTGCACGCCCACCAGCACGAACGGAAAACAAAATGTCGTATGCGCGATCACGAGCGTGGTGAATCCAAGCGGGAGGTTCAGGAATTGCACGAACAGGACCAGCAGGCTCACCCCCATCAAGACCTCCGGCATCACCATCGGAATGAAAATCAACAACCCGAGCGCGCGCTGGAACGGGAACCTGTATCGGTAAAGCATCCACGCACCCACGGTGCCGAGCAGCGTCGAAAGGACCGTCGTAAAGGACGCCACCACCAGACTGTTTTGGAAGGCGGTGATGAGAACCTTATTCGAAAACAGCGCCTCATACCATTGCAGCGAAAATCCCTCCCAGCGGATGTTGAGCCTCGAGGAGTTGAACGAAAAAACCACCAACAGCAGAATCGGGATGTAGAGGAATGCGAAAACCCCGGCGGTCCAAACACCGAACGAAATCCCCTGCAGGCGGGAACCCGAAAGCGCCCGTTTGGGAAAGGACGCCGCATCCGTCAGGGGGGGTGTGCCTGCCGCAGTCACGAGGGAGTCTTTTCCAGAAACAGCGCCACCCGTCGAGAAAACCTTGCCCGCACCTCACAAAAAAACCGCGGGGAATTTTTTGAACGAATCAACAACACGCTTGTCGAATGTTATGGCCGTTGCTCCGCCCGCGCGCGGCCACCGGGAAACACCAAACCACCTACCCACCCATGCCATTCGAAGACAGCGATACTGGATTCCAACTCTATCTCCGCGAGATCGGGGAATACCCGCTCCTGACCGTCGAGGATGAGATCAAACTCGCCCGCCGCATCAAGCGGGGCGACAAGGAGGCGCGCGCCAAAATGGTTCGTTCGAACCTGCGCCTCGTTGTCAAAATCGCGCGCGACTACAGCAATTACGGACTTCCGCTCCTTGACCTCATTTCCGAGGGCAACATCGGCTTGATGAAGGCGGTCGAGCGTTTCGACCCCAAGAAGGGCGGCAAGCTCAGCACCTACGCCGCGTGGTGGATCAAACAATCCATCAAACGCGCGCTCGCCAACCAAAGTAAAACGATCCGCCTGCCCGTCCATCTCGTGGACAAAATCGCGAAACTCCGCCGCGTCTCCACGCGCATGACCGAGGAACTCGGCCGCGAGCCGACCGATGAGGAACTGGCCGAGGAGGTAGGCATGGCGTGGTCGAAGGTTGCCGCGCTCAAAAGCGCCGCGATCCGTCCGACATCACTCGACCAACCGCTCGGAGACGAGGATTCCACAGCCCTCGGCGACATCATCGGCGACGAGGAGGCTCAGGACCCCTACGAAATGCTCCGCGACAAAGATCTCCGTGACGAGGTCGGCGGCTTGCTCGATGTCCTCGACGATCGCGAGCGCAAGATCATCAATTCACGCTTCGGGCTCGACGGCCAGCGCACAAAGACGCTGGAGGAGGTCGGCGTGAAATTCGGTGTGACGCGCGAGCGCATCCGCCAGCTCCAAAACATCGCGCTCCGCAAACTCCGCAAGGCGCTCAACAAAAAGGAACGCTCGAAAGCGGAAGCTCCGGCCTGACCACTTTTCATGGGTAGGGTGGGAACCGGGTGCGCGGCGCCAGCCGCGCCCCGGTTCCTTGCTTTTTGGGTGGAAACCGAAAACCTACGCTGCCAGCAGGCTGCCGAGGATAGCCTTACCGTCGGTGGACCCGAGCATCGGATCGCACGCTCGCTCAGGATGGGGCATCAAACCGAAAACATTCCGCCCCGCATTGCAGATTCCCGCGATGTTGTCGCGCGAACCATTCGGATTCGAGGCAGCGCCAACCGTTCCATCGGCGCTGCAGTAGCGCAGGAGCACCCTGTCATTGTCGCGCAATTCTGCCAGAACCGCATCGTCGGCGAAGTAGCATCCCTCACCGTGGGCGATCGGGATGTTCAACACCTGACCCTTCTTCGCCGCCCGGGTGAACCGCGAGTCCGTGCTCTCGACCCGCAACGGCACATGGCGGCATATGAAATGCAGGTTTTTGTTGCGCACCAGAGCCCCCGGCAGCAGTCCACTTTCGCAGAGGATTTGGAATCCGTTGCAAATCCCGAGCACAGTCCCGCCAGCCCGCGCGAAATCCACGACCGCCTTCATCACCGGCGAAAACCGCGCAATCGCCCCGCAGCGCAAATAGTCTCCATACGAAAAACCACCCGGCAGCACCACGAGGTCGAAGCCTGCGAGCGTGGAATCCTTGTGCCATACGAAATCCGCGCGCACGCCTGGCAGCGCGTTGAAGGCAAGCACGCAATCCTGGTCGCAATTCGACCCTGGAAATCGGATGACCGCGCACCTTGTCATTTGGAAATCGAGTAGTCCTCGATGACGGGATTCGAAAGCAACTCCCGCGCAACCCGGTGGATTTCCGCGTCCGGCGTGGATTCAGGCAACTCCAGTTCGATGGATTTTCCGATCCTCACGCGCCCGACCCCTTCGAGGCCCAGATGCCGGATCGCCTCCGCGGCGGCGGCACCCTGCGGATCGAGCACCGATGGCTTGGGCATGACAGTTACAAGAATTTTCATGGCGCAGAAGGTTCCGGTTCCCTCGCCCCGGGACAAGGGGATTTTTTCCGCCTTAAAAATCGCACCGCGGCAAAGCCCAGCCACAGCACCGAGATCGCCAGGCACGCCTGCGAAAAAACCTCCCCGAATCGGGCATAAAAGGTCAGCTCGGGCTCCACGGGCACATCGACCTTCCCGAACAACACGCCCTGCATGAAAGTGCTTCCCCGCTCGTCGCGCAGCACCTCGCGCACCACGCCCAGGCGATCGATCGCGCAGGTCACGCCGGTATTGGCGGCGCGAACCATCGGCAGCTTCGTCTCCACGCAGCGGAACAGCGCATTCCTCAAATGCTGGAGCGACCCCGCGCTCTCGCGGAACCATCCGTCATTCGTCACGGTCACGAGCAATTGCGCCCCGCCGAGCGCGAACCGCCGCGTCAAATCCCCCAGTGTGTCCTCGAAGCAAACCAGTGGCCCGATCCGCACCGGCTTCTTCTCCATCTCCAGAATTGTAAAATTCCTCCCCGGGTCGAAATCATCCGGCACGAGTTCCCCGACGATCCGCGCCAGCAAAGGGAATTCCTCCCGCAGCGGCACATATTCGCCGAACGGCACGAGATGGATCTTGTGGTGCAATTGCGCACTCGCGCCGCGCGATGTCAGCAACGCGATCGAATTGAAATCCCCCTCGGTCCCCCAATGCACCGTGCCCAGCAGGAAGTCGCCCGCGTGCTGCTCCGCCAGTCCTCGCACCAGATCCCAAGTCACCTGGCTCCCCAGCAGCGGGTCGGGCGTGGACGACTCCGGCCACAGGATCAAATCCGGCTGCATCGCGATCGCCGCCTGCGTTTGCCGTTCGTAAACCGCCAGCACCTCGCCAGCCTGCTCCGGATTGTTGCGCACCTCCTGAGGCACATTTCCCTGCACAGCCGCAAAGGTCATCCCGTCGGTCACAGGCGGCGGCGAAAACAAAATCCGAACCCCGTAGCCCCACACCAGTGCCACCACCGCCACCGCCACAGCGAAGTCGTAGTGCGGCTTCCGCGCCCCGCGCCCGATTTCCAGCGCCACCCGCTTCACGGTCGCCACCAGCATCAACGCCGCGAACGCCACCGTGAACGAAATCCCCCCCACGCCGGCGATGTCCGCGATTTGGATGAACGGAATGTTCGCATGCAGCGCGATCCCGAGCCCATTCCACCCGAACGCCGGGAAAATCACGCCTCGCATCCACTCCATCGCCGTCCAACCCGCCGCACCCAGCGCGCACACGCGGAGATTGTGCAGCGACCCCAGCCAAGCCGACCCGTCGCCCCGCGGCCGAAGCATCCCCGCGAAAGCCGCCCACCCCGCCGTGTAAAATGAAAAATACAAAACCAGCAGGATGTATCCCGCCCATGTCAGTTCCGTGAGCCAGAATGCACCCATGGAAAAAAACACCAGCCCGCACGCGTAGCCCAGCCCCGCATCGCGCCACACGCCGCGCACCCCACCCGGCGGACACATCCACACCGCCCACACCAGCGGGCACACCGCCACCCAAATCAAATTCCCGAAATCCCAAGGCGGAAACGCCAGCCCCAACATCACACCGGAAACAAGAGCCAGCCCCCAGGGTAACACACGCGCCATCGCGTGATGTAATAATCCACACCGCCCCGCCGCACGCTCTTTTTCCCGGTTTCAAAAACAAAACCCCGGCCTTTTTGATTTGCGCCCCGCAGCCGGATGGGGAAGTTTACGCAGTCCCATGGCTCCCAAAACGGCACTCCTCGGAATCGCCCTTGCCAGCATGGCCTTAACCAAGGTCCACGCGAGCCTTGACGCCGACTTTGAACGCCGCGCCATGGCGCTGCGCGAGAACGCCATCCACCGTATCGAGCCTGCGGTCTCCACAACGCCCGTGGGCGGATTGAATTTCAGCCGCTACCCCTGGAAGAAAAACATCGTTACCACCGTCTTCTGGGTCGGCGAACGCCCGACCGTCAACAATCCCGTCCCGAACCATAAAAGTTCCTGGGATCCCAAATGGGTGAAAAATTTCGGCGGCTACGACAACCCCGACCCTATGGCCCGGCGCAATTTCATCCCGAAAAATTTCATCCCGCGCCAGAACCCCTTCTATGTCGCCCTCCCCTACAACGATGTCACCCGCGGCACGACCAAGCCAGAGTCGCGCCGCGTGATCCCCTGGTTCCGCGAAGCGTTCGAGCGCGTCGGCAAGTCGGTCTGCAAGGGCCGCTGGATCGCCATCCGCCACCGCGGCCGCATCGCCTACGCGCAATGGGAGGACTGCGGCCCCTTCCGCACCGACCACTGGCAATATGTCTTTGGAAACGAACGCCCGCGCCCGAACCTCAACCAAGGCGCCGGCCTTGATGTCTCCCCCGCCGTGCGCGACTACCTCGGCATGAAGGGCAAGGATGTGTGCGATTGGAAATTCGTGGATGCCCGCGATGTCCCGCCCGGCCCCTGGGCGAAATACGGCGACAACAACACCTTTGTCCTCAAGGCGCGCGGCGCGAACTTGTTCGTCGCGGACCGCAACAACGCCCGCAGCGCCCATCGCTGAAGCCTCCGCCCCGCTCAGTCGGCGGCCTGGGATTTCAAATCCTCGAGATTCGCGAATTCCAGGGACGAGGCATGCGTGGAGTTGAGCAGAACCTTCGGTGCCATGCCGGCGTCGTAGGCTTCCTTCCACCGGCCAGCGCAAAGGCACCAGCGGTCCCCCGCCTTCAACCCCGGGAATTCATACTCCGGCCGCGGCGTGCTGAGGTCGTTGCCCTGCGCCATCGAAAATTCCAGGAACTCCTCGGTCATCACCGCGCATACGGTGTGGACCCCGAAATCGCCCGGTCCCGTGTGGCAAAACCCGTCGCGGAAAAATCCTGTGAGCGGTTCGTAGCAACACGGCTCCAATTCGCCGCCGAGGACATTTCGCGCCATGCGGGGAAGCTACACCGCACCCCGCGGCGGTTTCGAGCGCAAACGCTCGACTGTCAGGAAATCCCCGATTCCCGCAACCGCTCCGCGATGTCGTCGGCCTGCAGCGCCTCGGTCAACTCCCCCACCTCGCCGCCGAGAATCCGGTCGAGCGAGTAGAGCGAAAGTTTGATGCGGTGATCGGTCACCCGGTTCTCTGCGAAATTGTAGGTCCGGATTTTTTCCTCGCGCCCACCGCCGCCGATGAGGCTGCGCCGGTGGGCTGAGTATTTCGCCTCCTCCTCGCGCCTTTTGTCCTCGAGCAAACGCGATCTCATGATCCGCAGAGCCGCCTCCTTGTTCTTCTGCTGGCTGCGCCCGTCCTGGCAACGCACGATCCGCCCGGTGGGAATGTGCAGCACCTGCACCGCCGAGTCGGTCGTGTTCACACCTTGCCCGCCGGGACCGCCCGCGCGGCACACCTCGATTCGCAAATCCTCCGACTTGATCTCGATGTCCACCTCCTCGGCCTCGGGCAGCACCGCTACCGTCGCCGTCGAAGTGTGGATACGCCCCTGCGCCTCGGTCGCGGGCACGCGCTGCACGCGGTGCACGCCGCTCTCGTAGCGGAAACGCCGGAAAACCCCCTCGCCCGAGATCCGGAAAATCACCTCTCGAAAACCGCCCAGGTCCGCCGCGCTCGATTCCATCTCCTCGACCCGCAGCCCCAGCGCCTCCGCATAGCGGGAATACATTCGATAGAGGTCCGCTGCGAAAAGCGCGGCCTCGGTCCCGCCGGTCCCCGCACGGATTTCGACAATCGCATCGCGCTCCTCGTCAGGCTCGGGCGGCAGAAGGGCCACCTGCACCGCCCGTTCGAGACCGGGCAAGGCCGCCTCCAGCGCCACCACCTCCTCGCGCGCCATTTCGGCGAGTTCCTTGTCGCCGGAATCGGCGAGTTCGCGGTTCTCCGCCAGTTCGCGTCGCGCCTTGGACAACCGCTCCCACTGCCCGAGGAGTTCCTTCAGCGCGCGGTGCTCGCGCAAAACCTCCCTCGCACGCTTCGGGTTGTCGAAGAGCCCCGGCGCGGAAATCTCCGCCTCGAGTTCCCCGAACCTCGCCCGCTTGCGCTCCACCAGTGGTTCGAAATCCATCATAAAAAGAAGGCGGCAAGCAGGACCTTACCCGCTTGCCGCCGAAAAAACCGATCCGCCCGGCTAAGCCTTTTTCACCGCGCGCGCCACGCGCACCGTGCCGTAGCGTTTCTTGAACTTGTCCACGCGCCCGGCGGTGTCCACGAACTTCTGCTCGCCCGTGAAGAACGGGTGGCACGCCGCGCAAATGCCGAGCTTGATGTTCTGCTTGGTCGAACGGGTCCGGTAGGTCGCCCCGCAAGCGCAAACGATCACGGTCTCTTGGTAGTCGGGATGAATTTCAGGCTTCATTTGGAAAGAACCGCGTAGGATAACCGGATTCCTTTCCGTGGCAACCCCAATCACCCGCTTCGCAAAAACCGCCCTGGCCGCGCTCCTGGCGCTTGCCCTTTCGACCGCGCTCCACGCCCAGTCGCCCTCCCCGCAGCCCTCGCCCACGCCGGCCCCGGACTACCAGGCGCTCCTCGATTCTGCCACCGCCGTCGGGTTCGACGGCTTCTCGCAGCAACAGCCCGCCACCCAAGAGGAATACCGCGAATACATCCACCTCCTCAGCCAGATCGTCGAGATGCGCACCTTCCTCGCGGACAGCAGCACCACCGCCGGTTTTTTCCGCGACCAGTCCGCCAAGGTTCTCCAGCAAATCGAAAGCTTTCGCCCGCCCGAGACCACCCCGGATACCGCCCTCACGCTTTACGATGAATACCGCCTCTCCCTCTGGCAGGCGGAGAACTGGATTTCCGCGCTCGAAAAAATCTCCGCCAACCGCGCCGACCAAGCCGCCAAGGCTTTCCAGACCCTCAAGGACGCCCAGCAAAAACTCCAATCAATGCAATCCGGCGGCCCGCCCGCCGGGGCCCGCCAGGCCTGGGAACTCACGCTCCAGCAAACCCGCGTGGACGCCGCCCTCGTCGAGCAGTCCGTCCGTTCGAACACCGCAATTCCCGATGCCGAGATGGAACTGCAGAGTGCCCGCCGCCAGCTCGCGAACCTCTACATCGAGGAGCTGAAAAAAGTCGCCTCCTTCCCCGACAGCCTCCTCCAGTCGCTCCTCGAGGCCATCGACAAATCCGGCGACCAATTCGCCTCCCTGATTGAGGGCATCGAGGCCAGGCTGAAAAACTTCGCCGCGCGAAACCCAGCCGCCGGAAACGAGTTCGTTTCCAACCAACTTCTCATCAGCCTCCAGAACCAACTCCAGCTCGTCGAGCAGCGCCGCGTCCTTCTCATGGTGCGCTCCCAGCTCCTCCAGGCGCGGCACGAACTCTGGAACGCCACGGACGCCGCCACCGTGAACGAAGCCGCCGCCCTGATCGACGACCGCGCTCAGGACGCCCTTGTCTGGCAGCCCCTCGTCTCCGGCCTGCGCACGCGCCTGCAGGACCGCCGCCGCCAGACACTCCAGACCCTCGCCATGTCCACACCCCCGGCGGCGGAATCCACCACCGCCTTCGTCGGGAAAGCCTTCGACGACGAGGAATCGAACCTCTCCGCCTGGGAAAACGACTTCTCCTCCATCTCCCAACTCATCTCCCTCTGCCATTCCGACCTCGATTCGAAGCGCAAGGCCCTCGGCCTCGCGAAAAACCTCGATGCCGCCGCCGGCAGCCTCGCCTCAAAGGCCGGCGGTGTCTGGAACGCCGAGCTCTTCACGCTCAGCGACTCCGTCATCGTCAACGGACAGGTTGTCCAGATCCCCAGCCCCGTCACCCTCGGCATGCTCGCCACCGCCATCGCCATTCTCGTCGTCGGCGGCATCGCCTCCAATTACTCCAGCCGCTGGCTCCGCGCCCGCGTCTCCAACCGCATGCAGCTCGATGCCAACACCGGCGCGATCGTCGAAAAATTCACCTACTACTTCCTTCTCATCGCCGTCTGTCTTGTCGCCCTGGCCGTCGTGCGCATCCCCCTCACGATCTTCGCCCTCCTCGGCGGCGCCGCCGCCATCGCCGTCGGCTTCGGCGCCCAGCAGCTCGTCAACAACCTCATCAGCGGGATCATCCTCCTCTTCGAACGCCCCATCCGCATCGGCGACCAGATCGATGTCGGCACCTACTCGGGCACCGTCACCGCCATCGGCACCCGCTGCTGCCAACTCCTCCGCCACGACGGCGTCGAAATCCTCATCCCGAACTCCGTCATCCTTCAGGGCACAGTCGTCAACCACACCCTCAGCGACACCCACGCCCGCCAGGAAATCCAAGTCGGCATCGCCTACGGATCCCCTGTCGAAAAAGCCATGGAAACCATCCTCGGAATTCTCGAGTCCCACCCCGATGTGCTGAAAACCAAACAGCCCTGCGTCTTCTTCAACAACTTCGGCCCAGACTCCATCGACCTCCGAGCCCTTTTCTGGGTGGACCAGCAAACATCCGGGTCCGGCACCCGCGTCCCCAGCGAAATCCGCCTCGCGATTTACAACAAACTCCAATCCGCCGGCATTTCCCTCCCCTTCCCCCAGCGCGATGTCCACCTCGACACCCCACGCCCACTCCAAGTCGAAGTCCTTCCCCGCACCTGATCCCCACGACTCTTAAAAATTCCGCAAAAACCGGCAAACTGCCGGGATTCTCATGGGTCTAATTCAGCCTCGGATCATCCGGCGCCTCGGAGAGCAGATGCAGGGCAGGATTGGTTTCGCGCATGATCCGCTTCCACGCGAGATGGGGATCGGCCATCTCGATCAACGCGCGGCTCGGCGGCAGGACGACCCACGAATCCGTCTGCAATTCCCGCTCGAGTTGCCCGGGCGACCAGCCGGAATACCCGGTGAAAATCCTCATGCCTCCGCTCCAGCCTTTGTCCTCGGGCGTGGGCATGCCGGTGAAGGTTCGAAACGCCACGGTATCCGGATTGTCACGCCACTGGATGCTGGCGACGATCATCTGGTCGGGCTCCACGGGTCCCCCGAAAAAGACGGGGATATCGGTTTCCACTGGCGAAGGAATTTCCACGGGTCTGTTCAACACGAAGCCGGTGGTTCCCTCCTCGGGACAGTGCTGGGAAATGAAAACGATCGTGCGACGGAAATTGGGGTCCCACAGCATCGGATGGGCCGCCAGCAAGGATCCGGTGAGATTTTCTCCCGTCGTCATAGGGGATGTTTAGCAGAAGAGGCTGCGCATTTCAGTGGAGGTTTTTTCGCTCGAATCCCCCGCCCTGGCAAGCGGCCCGGGTGATGCTGCCGCGTTGACACCTTGCGGACGAACCGTAGCTTTTTGGCTGATCGATGAAAAACGGCTTCCTCGCTGCACGCTGTCTTGCCCTGCTCGGCGCGGCCGTGGTCACGCTCTTCTTCACGGGGTGCGCCCCGCAGGGCGATACGGTCCGGCCGGGCTCGCGGTTCGCCGTTTACTCCACCGCCTATCTGACCGAGGACAATCAAATCGTGTATGCGACACACTCGGGGCCGCCGCCGGCGCGTCGCGAGGAGTGGGTTTGGAATGGCGACGGCATTCTTGGCGCGCCTGCGATCACGATCGATCTCGGTTCGCAAACGGCCTATTTTTACAAGGGCGGGCAGCAAGTCGGCCGCTCGCCGGTTTCCACAGGGCGCGAAGGCTACGGCACGCCGACGGGGAATTTCAAAATCATCCAGAAAAACAAACACCATGTCTCGAACCTCTACGGCGACTATGTGGATGGGGCGGGAAATGTGGTGGTGGCGAATGTCGGTGTGAAACGCGATCGGCGCCCGCCGGGGACGACATTCCGCGGAGCGCCGATGCCATTCTTCATGCGAATCCACGGGGGCGTGGGGATGCACGCGGGATATCTGCCCGGGTATCCGGCTTCGCACGGCTGCATCCGTTTGCCACGGGGTGCGGCACAGAGATTTTTCGAAAACGCCCCGGTTGGAACCCCCGTGCGCGTGGTGCACTGAAGAACCCGTTCAGGAAACCGGCTCGGCGACGAGATCGTAGGTTTGGGCGCCGAGGATTTTGGCGTCGGTGAATGTGCCGGGTTCGGCGGGGCGGGTGAGGACAACTTTGCAATCGACCTCCGGGGCGTCGTGTTCGGTGCGGGCGGTGTTCGGGTTTTCCACGAGGACGCGGAGGGTTTTGCCGGTTTGGGATTCCGCAACTTCGCGGGCGATTTTTTGCTGGAGCGCCATGGCCTGGCGGTGGCGGCGGTTTTTCGTGCGGGTCGGCACCTGGTTTTCCATTTTCGCGGCGCGGGAGCCTTCCTCCTGCGAGTAGTTGAAGACGCCGAGGCGCTCGAAGCGGGTTTCCTCGATGAAGGCGAGGAGGCTTTCGAAGTGTTCCTCGGTCTCGCCCGGGAAGCCGACGATGAAGGTGGTGCGCAGGCCGATGCCGGGGATGCCGGCGCGGATGCGGTGGATCAAATTTTCGATGTGCTCGCGGGAGGTTTCGCGGCGCATGAGCTGGAGCATCTCGGCGTGGATGTGCTGGAGGGGCATGTCGACATATTTGGCGACATGGGGATTGCGAGCGATGGCGGCGATGAGTTCGTCGCTCCAGTGCGCGGGGTGCGTGTAGAGGAGTCGGACCCAGAACTCGCCGCCGATTTCTCCGATTTCGTCGAGCAGGTGGACGAGCGAGGTGCCTCGGGCGGAATCAACGGGCTGGCGGGGACCGGCTTTTTCGCTCCAGAGGTCCATGCCGTAGTAGGTGGTGTCCTGGCTGATGAGGTTGATCTCCTT
>JBMOIA010000018.1:0-12355 GCA_049317565.1 Terrimicrobiaceae bacterium
TCGCGCTCCTTCGGGTCGTCGATCTTCCGCGAGATGCCGAACTGGTCGTTGAACGGCATGAGGACGAGGTAGCGACCGGCGAGGCTGATGTCCGTGGTGATGCGGGGCCCCTTGTTGCTGATCGGGCCCTTTTTGACCTGAACGAGGATGTCCGAGCCCACGGGGTAGATGTTCGGCACATCCTTGTGGGTGATGCGCGGTGCCTTCTTTTTTTGGTTGCCGCCGCGGCTGATGGTTTCGATGCCGCTGTCGAGCGCGGCAGGGATGGCGTCCCAGAATTGGAGGAACGCATTTTTTTCGAATCCGATGTCAACGAACATCGCCTTGATGCCCGACTCGATGTTCCGCACCTTCCCCTTGAAGATGCTGCCGACGATGTTGCGGTCGGTGTCCCGCTCGATGGTGTATTCCTCGAGGCGGTTGTTCTCGAGGAGCGCAACGCGCTTTTCCAGCTTCTCGCAGCTGATAACCAGCTTGATGCCGGTGCTTTTTTTTCCGATTCCCAGAAGTCTTTTCACAGTTTCCAACATTGGTTGATTGAGGTTTGTGCGCGGTTCGGGCCGCGCGGTTCACAGGGTTTCAACGGCTGCCGGGCCTTTCCGGCTGGGGGCGCTTGGGGGGCGCGCCGTCCTTTTTCTTGTTTCCGCCGATGAAATTGAAAAGTCCGCCCAACGGGTTGCGATTCGGCTTGGCCGTGGGTGGCTCGGTTTTGTTCTGCACACGGCCGGCCTCGTCGGCATCGGCCACCACATTCGGTGCGGCCGCGGGGGCGCTTTCCTGGCCGGGCGCGGCCATGGTGTCCGCCGTCTCGCCGTCGTCGGAGAGCTTGGTAACGGCGACCGTCTCGCGGTTGAAATCAATGCTCTCGGTGAAAAGGAAATTGCCTTGAGCGGGTTCGAGCGCGGCGAGCTGGATGTCGCCGCCCGCCTTGTATTCCTCGATTTCGCGCAGGATTTTCGCGGCGATCGGTGCGGAGACGCCGCCGCCGGACTTCGCACCCTGAACGAAAACCACCACGGCATACTCGGGGTTTTCATACGGCGCGAACGCAATGAACCAGGTGTGGTTGTCCTTCACGCCGGAGCGCCAGAACTGCGCGGTGCCGGTTTTGCCGGCCGTGGGCATCTTGTCGTTGCGCGCGCGACCCGCAGTGCCTCCGCCCTCGTTGACCACTTCCCACATGCCCTTCCGCACGCGCTCGATTTGCTCGGCTGTGAGGCCACCGTCGGCGGCCAGCGTCGAGCGCACGCGCGGCGGCTCCTGTTCGATCGTGCGGCCCTCTTGGTCCACGACGCGATCAATGAGGCGCGGATAGTAAACCGTGCCGCCATTGGCCACGGCCGCAGTGACCATCGCCATTTGCAACGGCGAGGCGAGAACATCGCCCTGCCCGATCGCGGTGTTGGCGGTCAGGCCGTTCGTCCAGCGTGCGCGCGGGTTCACCGCCGAGAGCCACTCCGGGCCGGGCAGCACGCCGGGGGATTCGCCGGAAAGGGGAAGGCCGGATTTTTGCCCGAGCCCCAGGAGGTTCCCCATGGCGACAATCTGCTCGATGCCCGCGGCGTTGCCGAATTGGTAGAAATACGCATTGCACGAGACTTTGATGGCATCCTCGATGGAGAGCGAGCCGTGTGTGCGGTTTTTTTCAGCGATCCAACACCGCATGTATTTGTCGCCGTATTGGACGCCGCCCGCGCAACCGAAGGATTTTTCGCCGATGCCCGCGCGCATGCCTGCAAGGGCGATCGGAATTTTGTAGGTCGAACCGGGTGCGTAGGCGCTGATGGCGCGGTTCACGAGCGGGTTCGTGGCGTCGCGGTTGATCTCCGCCCATTTGCTCGCGGTGATCGACGGGATGAAAATGTTTGGGTCGTAGGACGGCACCGAGGCCATCGCGAGCACATCGCCGTTGCGCGGGTCCACGACCACCGCCGCGCCGCGCCCGACCGCGCGCAGTGCACGCTCAGCGATGTATTGGATTTTGGCGTCGAGCGTGAGGTAAACATTGTTCCCCTGCACCGGCTCGCGCCGACCGGTCTCGCCCTCGATCACGCCCTTCGCGTTGCGGCGCAGGATCCGGGCGCCGGGTTTCCCGCGCAGATAACGGTCGAGGTAGAGTTCGAGTTGCGCCTTCCCCTCCACATCGGGCTCGTAAAAACTGAACTCGCGAAGGTCGGGAAGCTTGTCGAGTTCCTTGGGCGGACCGACATACCCCAAGAGGTGCGGCGCCATCGCGCCATAGACATACCAGCGCACCGGCTTCACACCGACATTCACGCCCGCGAGGCCGAGGTTTTTTTCGGAGAAGAGCGCCATCTCCTCGAAGCTTAAATCCTGGCGGTAGTTGTAGGGAACCTCGCGGTTCGTGCGGTAATGGATCTGTAGCGACTTGGAATTGTAATCCTTCGCCACCCCCAGTTCCTCGAGGCGCGGAATGACCGTTTCGGAAACAATCTTCACCACATCGGCCTCCTTGAGGTCGCGCGGCATATTATGGACCCTGCCGCGGTAGGTGGTCATCGGAACCCGGCCGCGGCTTTCCTTGTAGGCGCGCACCATGTCGGGAAGATAAAAATCAACTTCGAAACTCGCACGGTTCTCAACCAGTTTGATTCCGTTGCGGTCGAGGATTTCCCCGCGCACCGCAGGAATGCGCACGGTGACCTGCGAACTCGTGCTGACCTTTCCAGCGAACTCCGCGCCCCGCGTGATTTGCACATCCCAAAGCCGGACGACGAGCGCCGCCATCGCCACCACGATCAGAACCCCGAGGAAAAATATGCGTGTGGCCGTTCTGCTCCGCTTCATCGTGCGATGGCCTTCTTCTTTCGGGAGCCATCGGGAACCAAGCGGTCCAGATTCGAGAGCGTCAGGTGGAACAACGGGGCGACCAGTGCAGCCATCACGCCGGGCGCCAAAATGCGCCACCCGGCCGCGGGTTCCCAAACAAATCCCCCGCGCTGCCAGGTGATGAGTGCGAACTGCATCAAAAGAAAACCGCTCGTGCCCAACCCGCTCAACAACGCAAAGGGCAGGATGTTTCCCCCCTTCATCGCGGACCGGAACCCGTTGGCGATACAACCGAAAGTCACAAAGTAGAAAATAGACGCGCCGGCCGGGATTTCAATCCTCCCCCCCACCACATGCACATTCAGAACATCCACGACGAAGCCGGTGAAAACCGCCCCCGCCAGCATCGCCGGGAAGGGAAGCACTGCGGCCGCATAGCAAAAAACCATCGGAATCAAAATAATGTGCGCCCCATGAATGTCGTGCATCGGCGGCAACGCCTCTTGGACGATGTAGGCGATGAAAACGCCCACAGCCAAAACGAGCAGGTCCACGGTCGCCTTCACTTCTTCTCCACCAGGACGAAAACATCCTGTGTTGTGGCAAGCTGCACGGCCGGTTCGACAATCGCCTGTCCGTCCAGCGAACGGCGCTTGAACTCCTTCACCCGCCCCACCGCAAGCCCGGGTGGGAAGGAACCATGCACCACCCCTGCCGTGATGACGAGTTGCCCCGGTTCAATCTCGGCGTTTTTCGAAAGAAAATTCATCTGCAGCAGCCCCTCGGATTCATTTTCCTGCACGCGAAATCCCGTGACGATCCCCTGCTCGCGGGTGCCTTCGATGCGCGCCCCGATGCGGCACGACTCGTCCGTAACCAACACCACGATCGCCTCGTTCTTGGAGACAGTGGTGGTTTTTCCCACGAGCCCGGTGTCGGTCACCACAGGCTGGTCGGCCTCGACGCCGTCCTCAAAGCCGCGGTCGATGCGCACCGTGTTCCACCAGGTCGATGAATCCCTCGCAATGATGCGCGCCGGCACAAGCTTGAAATCCGAGCGTTCGCGGAAGTCCAGCATCATGCGCAGCCTGCCGTTCTCCTCTTTCAAGTCCCGCAGCAGGCTGTTCTCGGCGCGCAGTTCGCGGTTTTCGTTGTGGAGTTCCTTATTCTCGACTTCAAGCTCGTCGAGCGTCTGGAGACGCTTCCCGACGGCGCCAATGTTCTCCTGCACCGCGGTGCCGGTCCGCAAAAACGGCGAGAGCGCCGAGAGGATTCCCGCCTGCATGGAACGCATGGCTTCGGGCGATAAAGTCGAAACATAAATTGCGGCGGCAACCGCCGCAACGATCAAGGCGAGGTTGAGTTTGCTCATCGGGCGGAAAAAGCCCCAGCTTCCTTACGCCGAGTGACCCCTGTCAACGCCCGACCGGGCGCTCGGCGGAAACGGCGCGCAGGAATTTCAGCTCCGACAGAGCGCGTCCGGTGCCCTCGGCCACCGCGCTGAGCGGATCCTCCGCCACATGCACCGGCAGGCCTGTCGCCTCGGCGATGAGCCGGTCGAGTCCGCGCAGCAATGCCCCGCCTCCGGCGAGCACCAACCCGCGGTCCACGAGGTCCGCCGACAACTCCGGCGGACAACGCTCGAGCGTGATGCGCACCGAATCCACAATCGTCGAGAGCGGCTCCAAGAGAGCTTCGCGGATTTCCTGCGAGGAGATGGAAATGGTTTTTGGCAACCCTGCCACCAGGTCCCGCCCCTTCACATCGAGCCCGACCTCCTTCTCGAGCTTGTAGGCGGAACCGATCTTGATCTTGATTTCCTCCGCCGTGCGCTCGCCGATCATGAGGTTGTAAGCACGCTTCATGTAATTCGTGATCGCCTCGTCGAGCTCGTCGCCGGCCACCCGCACGCTCCGGCTGAAAACAATCCCCGAAAGCGAGATCAACGCCACTTCGGTCGTCCCGCCGCCGATGTCCACGATCATGTTGCCCGCAGCGTCCTGGACAGGCAAACCGACGCCAATCGCTGCGGCCATGGGCTCCTCGATCAGGTAAACCTCCCTCGCGCCGGCGTGCGTCGCGGAATCCTTCACCGCGCGCTTCTCCACCTCGGTGATCCCGCTCGGGACCGCCACCACCACGCGAGGACGGACCATGCGGCGGCGGTTGTGGACCTTGCTGATGAAGTGCCGGAGCATCGCCTCGGTGATTTCGAAATCCGCGATCACCCCGTCCTTCAGAGGGCGGATGGCAACAATGTTGCCAGGTGTGCGGCCAAGCATGCGCTTCGCCTCATTGCCGACGGCCAAGACGCGGTTGGTGCCCTGTTGCACCGCGACCACGGACGGTTCGCGCAGCACGATGCCGTGATCTTTTACATAAACCAATGTGTTGGCCGTGCCGAGGTCGATTCCAATGTCGCTCGAAAAAAGGCCCAGAAGATTGTCTAACATCTATTTTTGGAATGGATGGGTGGTCGCGCCCTTGGCGGCCATGCGTTTTCCGCCTCCGGCCGCGCCGGTTCGGGCGCTTGTTTAGGACCGGCGAGAGTCGTTCCGCCTCCCCGACCCGTCAAGGATTTGTTTACCCTTTCGCCGAATCCCCGGACCCGTAAACCGCCCCGCTTTCGAAGAATTTTGCTTCTCCCACTGGAAGCGGATTCGCGGAGCGGTCTAATTCCTGGAAAAAGCAGCTCTCGTAGCCCGTGTGGCAGGCGCCAGAGGTTTGTTCGACCTCGAAGAGCAGCACATCCCGGTCGCAATCCACAAACCAACGCACCACCCGCTGCGTGTGCCCGCTCGTCTCGCCCTTCAGCCACAATTTGCCGCGCGACCGGCTCCAGTAGGTCATCAACCCGCTCTCGAGCGTCATCCGAAGCGACTCGCGGTTCATCCACGCGAACATCAGCACACGCCCGGTCGGCCGGCCCCCGCCCATTGCCTCCTGCACGATCACAGGAATGAGCCCGTCGCTGGTGAATTTGAAATCGAACTCCGCGGGATTGCCTGCCATGTGCGCTTTTCGATAGCGTCCGCCCATCAAAGAGACAACAACAACCGCCACACAGACCCCTCAGCGCCCGCGCCGGGCTGCGGCTCCAACCTCCGTGCGCCTGCGTCTCGTGGACATCGAAAAATCCATGCCCCCGGCGCGCCTGCTCCGCCCCGCTCGCGAGGACGAAACCATCGACCTGCCGGCCGCCCACCTCTTTGGCCACATCGTGCCATCGGTCACCGTCCGTTTCCTCGCCAAGGCGCTCCCGGATTTTGCATCGAACGGCGACGAAATCGTCCGCCTGCCCGCAGCCCGCGTCGCCCTCGCCTATAAACTCGGCGAGGAATTCGCCCCCGCGGAAGGCGAAAAGGAAACTTCGCAAACCCCGGAGCGCTCGGACCTCCCCTCCCCCGTTTCCAGCCTCAAGCGCCACCGCTCGGACATCGCCGACCAACTCCCGCCCGCCCGCGTGCCCCAGCGCATCTCCAACCTCGTGGGGCGTTTCAAATTTCAGCGCAACGCCGAAAAAATCACGCCTCCGCCGGCCGCAGAACCGCCCCCCGCGCCCCCCGCCAACCCCCTTGATGCGGTCCCTACCAACCAACCCTCGCTCCAGGCCCTCTTCCACACCACGGAAACCCTCACCCTCGGTCGCGTGGTGGAACTCTTTGGTGCCCTCCCCGGCGTCCAATCCTGCATCCTCGCCTGCGACGGCGAGGTCGTGGCGAAAAACAATATCCCGGACGGTGTGGACCCCGAACTCCTCAACTCCCACGCCCGCGACGCCTGCGCGATGCTCCAACCCCTCAACGAAGCCTCGCAGCGCATGGGCATCGGCACCGTCCCCGGGCTCACCGTCCACACCGAGCGCGGACCCTTCAGCATCATCCAGCAGCAATCCCTCACCATGCTTGTATTTCACCGCGAGGACGGCTTCCGCCCCGGCGTGCGCGAAAAAATGACCGTCGCCCTCGCCCTCCTCGACCGCGGTCGCCCACTCCTCGCCGCGCCCGCGGAGTGAATGCCATTGCGGCGCTGCGGACCATCCGTTAATACCCCTCCGTCATGATGGAGATTGTGCAAAAGGGCGGGCCACTCATGTGGCTCATCCTCGCCTGCAGCATCACAGCGCTAGGCGTCTTCATGGAGCGGCTCTTGTATTTCCACCGCGCCTCGATCCAAACCGGCGACTTCCTTCGCGGCCTCGCGAATCTCCTGAAATCCGGGAACCTTGCCGAAGCGGTCCAGGAATGCGCCGGCTCGCCGGGACCCGTCCCCCGCGTCCTCCACGCGATGCTCTCGCGCCACGGCGCCCCGCGCGCCGAACTCCGCGACATCGCCCAGGAAGCGGGCCAACTCGAGGTCCCCCGTCTCGAGCGCAATCTCGCCCTCCTCGGCACCATCGCCTACACCACGCCGCTCATCGGGCTCCTCGGCACGGTCCTCGGCCTCCTCACCGCATTCCAGCAAATCACCGCCCACGGCGGATACGCCACCGCAGCCGAAATCGCGGGTGGCGTTTACGAAAGCCTTCTCACTTCCGCCGCAGCCCTCACCGTTGCCATCCCCGCGTTCGTCGCCCACAGCTACCTCTCCGCGCGTGTGAACGAAATCCTCCGCGACATCGAGCGCGCCTCGATTGAAATGCTCGAAATCCTCGCCCCGGCCCGCCCCGGCGGGGAACTGAAGTGAAACTCGAGCGCTCCCCCGGCCCCCACCCGGCGCTAATGTTCATCGCGCCATCCATCGATGTCGTCCTCGTCCTCGCGTTTTTCCTGGTCCTCAGCACCTCGTTCCTCCTGCAGCCGGGCATTTCCGTGGCGGTCCCGGATTCCCCGTTCCTCCTCGCTCCTCAACGCGACCCTATCGTTGTCAGCGTCCTCGCACCGCCCGTCTCGGCGGCCTATTTCGAAGACGAACGCGTCACCGCCGAAGAACTCCGCGAAAAACTCGCCGCACGCCCCGCGCGCAACAATACCGTCATCATAAAAGCCGACCGCGGCACACCGTTCGAAAGTGTCTCGGAAATCCTCAACATCTCGCTCGGCCTCGGATACCCGACCGTCATCGCCACCTCGGAAGGGCAGTGAAAAACACTCCGCTCGTTTTCGACTGGCCGCACCGGCACCGCATCCACCTGCTGCTCCCTGCGGCGGTCCTCGCCGCGGCCGCCGCGCACCTCGCGATTTTTTTCGTCTTCTCCGTCGCCTACCCTCGCCCCCTCTCGGCCGGCCCCAACCCCGCCCGCGCCTTCCTCGTCCAGCCCGGCGACCCAGCCATGGCGCCGCTCGCAGGTTTCCTCGCCTCCGCCGACCCCGCCCTCTCCGCACCCGGCCGCGGACTCCCGCGCACCGAAAACATCCCGCCCGCCGAACACATCCCCGAATACGAATCGTCCAAACCTGAACTCGTCTCGGCACTACCCCGCACCAGCAGGAAAAAAACCGCCGCACCCGTGTTTGACGGACCCCTCGAAATCCCCCGCCCGCCGCGCGCCTCGGCCCAGCCGGCACCCCCAGCCCCCACACGCCTCATAGCCGAGGGCCCGCTCGCTGCGCGCTTCCCCGCAGGTTTGGAATGCAACATCCCCGCCCCCGCGCGCCAAACACCCGACTCGCCATTCCTCGTAGGCATCGAGCCGGACGGCACCGTCCGCTTCGCCTTCGCCTATTCCACAGGTGGCAACGAATCCCTCGACTCCGCTGCCGCCGCTTTCCTCAAAACCATACGCTTTGCACCCTCCACATCGGACGCCGTCGAATGGGGCTTCGTCCGCTTCCGCTGGGGTTCTCCACCACCGCCCACTGCCGCGCCATGATCCACCTGCCGCTCCCCTGGCTCGTCTTCACGGCGCTCTTCATCTTCCTCGCGGGCATACTTGTTGTCTGGGTCGGCTACGAAATTTCCCGCCGCCGCCGCGAGGCCAGCGCCCTTCGCCACTGGACCTCCTGCCGCATCTGCTCCTACAAATTCCGCACCGACGGCCCCGGCGAACTCCCCCGCTGCCCCCAATGCGGCGCGCCGAACACCCGCGAACCCCTGCGGATTTTTTAGCCCCGCCCCGCCTCGACCTTTTTCAGCCGGCGTAAATGCCTCTCCGCCCCGCTGAACTCCGCAGCCACGAATGTCGACACCAAATCCCACGCGACCTCCGCGCCCACCGTCCGTCCGCCCATGCACAGGATGTTCATGTGGTCGTCCTCCACGCCCTGCTTCGCAGAAAAATGGTCGTGTATGAGGCAAGCCCTCACCCCGCGCACCTGGTTTGCGCACACCGAAGCCCCCACGCCGCTCCCGCAAATCGCGATCCCGCGTGCGAGTTCCCCCGCCGCCACGGCTTTCGCGAGCGGAAAAACAAAATCCGGATAGTCGTCGCCGGCGTTCAGTTCGTTCGCGCCGAAATCCACCACCTCATGCCCGGCCGCGCGCAGCCTCGACACCAGCTCCTGCTTCAACCCGAATCCCCCATGGTCCGTCGCTATGCCGATTTTCATGCACCAAATCCTGCCCCCCTCACCGCGGGAAGTAAATCCGCCAGCGCACGGATATCGCCCTCCCGGTGCGATGCGGTGAGTGTCACCCGCAACCTCGCCGACCCGCGGGCGACGGTCGGATAACGGATCGCCGGAACCAAAAATCCCCCGTCAAGAAGGCGCGCCGCCGCATCCATTGCCTGTGCCTCCCCGCCGATGACAAACGGCACAATCGCGGCTTCGGGTTTCGGAACGCCCGCCAATTCCGCAAACAACTCCGTGTTCAACCGCAACGCCGCCCTCAGCGCATCGCCCTCCCCCGACCGCACGATTTCAATAGCCCGCCGCGCCGCAGCCGCCACGGGAGCCGGAGGCGCCGTGGAAAAAACAAAACTCCGCGCGCGGTTGGCCAGAAATTCCCGCAGCTCCGAACACCCCGCAATGTAGGCCCCGTGCGCCCCGAGCGCCTTGCCGAGAGTCCCCATCTGGATTTCGATGCGGTCTGCCACGCCCGCCGCATCCGCGAGCCCGCGCCCCTGCTTACCGATGATTCCGACCGCATGCGCCTCGTCGAGCAGCATCCACGCGCCGTGGCGTTCCTTGAGTTCGACCATTTCCCGCAAAGGCGCCGTGTCGCCGTCCATGCTGTAAACAGACTCCGCCACCACCAGCACCCGCCCGGAAGGCCGCTCGCGCCGCGCCCACTTCAGGTGGCTCTCGAGCTTCGAGAGGTCATTGTGCGGGAAGACCCGCAGCGCCGCACCCGAGAGCCTCGCACCGTCCACCAGACACGCATGCGAGAGCTTGTCGAGCACCACCACATCGTCCTTCCCGCACAGCGCCGCCACCGTCCCCACCGCAGCCGCATACCCGCTGCCGAAGCACAGCGCCGCCGCCGTTCCCTTGAAATCCGCCACCGCCTCCTCGAGTTCCACATGGGCCCGCAGCCCCCCGCAAACAAGCCGCGACGCCCCGGCCCCGAACCCCCCGCGGCCCCACTCCCCCATCGCCGCCTCGCGCAACGCGGGATGCGCCGCGAGTCCGAGATAATCGTTCGAGGAAAAATTCGCCAATTCCCGCCCGTCCAGTTCCACCCGCGGACCCTGCGCCCCGTCGAGCGTCCTCAACCGCCGCAACAACCCCGCCCCGTCGATCCTCCCGAGCTCCCCCCGCAGCGCCTGCCCGATCGGCACCGCGCCCGCCTCATCCATTCCAGCCCCCCCGGATCACCGCACACATTTCGCGCACGGCCTGCTCCATCCCCACCGCCACCGCCCGCGACACGATCGAGTGCCCGATGTTCAGCTCCTCCAAACCCGGCAACGACAGCACCGCCTGCGTGTTCACATAGTTCAGCCCGTGCCCGGCATTGACCCGCAAACCCAATGCCAGCGCGACTGCCGCGCCGCGCCGCAATTTTTCGAGTTCCACCGCCCGCGCCTCCGCGAACGCATTCGCATACGCCCCGGTGTGCAGTTCCACGAACTCCGCGCCGGACTCCGCCGCAGCCCGCAACTGCGCCTCCTCCGGGTCCACGAACAGGCTCACCCGCGCCCCCGCCCCGCGCAGCCGCCCCACGACCGCCTTCAATTCCTCCAGCCTCCCGGCGCAATCCAGCCCTCCCTCGGTCGTCACTTCCTGCCGGTTCTCCGGCACCAGGCAAACATCCTCCGGCCGCACCCGCAAAGCCACGCCCACAATGTCGTCGGACATCCCCATCTCGAGGTTGAGCTTCACGCCGATACGTTCCTTCAGTTCAAAAATATCGCGGTCCTGGATGTGCCTCCGGTCCTCGCGCAGGTGGGCGGTGATCCCCTTCGCCCCGCCGCGAACCGCCGCCAGCGCCGCCTGCACCGGGCACGGCTCGGCATTCGGGTGCCCGGGCATTTCGCGGTAGCGCGCCTGCCGCACCGTCGCCACATGGTCGATGTTCACGCCGAGTGTTGCCATGCGCCGCACTATCCCGCCGCGCGCCGCAGCCTTCAAGCCGCGCCTTCCGGTGGGCTTGATGCCCGCCGCCCCGCGCGGCTATCCAATCCCCGTGCCAGCGCGCCTCCTGACAAGCCGCCTCCCCGAAATCGCCATCCTCTGCGCGGCGGTCCTCCTCCGCACCTGGCTCCTCGAAATCAAACCCGCCCACTTCGACGAGGGCATCAACGGCTGGTTCGCCGACCAGATGCTCGCCACCGGCTACTACCGCTACGACCCCACAAACTACCACGGCCCGCTCCACTTCTACGCCGTCTTCCTCTCCCAAACCCTCTTCGGCCGCTCGGAGTGGGCGCTCCGGCTGCCGATCGTCATCGTGTCCGTCCTCTGCGTGGCCGCGCTCTTCCGCCTCCGCAAATTCTTCGGCCGCCCAGCCTGCCTCCTCGCCGCGCTCGCGATGGCCCTCTCGCCGGCCTATGTTTTTTACGGGCGCTACTCGATCCACGAATCGTGGCAGGTCCTCTTCTCGATCCTCCTCCTCGAGGGAATCCTCGGCCTCTGGAAAACCGGAACCCGCCGCTTCCTCTTCACCACCGCCGCCGCGCTCACGGGCTTGGTCCTCACCAAGGAAACCTACATCCTCCACGCCGGTTGCCTCGCCCTCGCCGCCACCACCCTTTTCCTCTGGCAAAAAATCCTCCCCTCGCGCCCGGCTGTCCCGATCGCCCGTCAACTCTGGACCCGCGACGACGCCATCCTCGCCGGCGGCCTCGCCTCCCTCGCGATCGTGTTTTTCTACTCCGGAACCTTCTTCGATTTCCGCCAACTCACCGGACTCTACGAAACCTTCGCCGCTTGGGTGAAAACCGGCACCGAATCCGGCGGCCACGAGAAAACCGCCTACGACCTCATCGGCCCCCTCAATTACTACTGGCTCTACCTCATGGCCCGCTACGAGTGGCCCGCGCTCGCGGGGTTCCTCGCCTGCCTGCGCTACGCTGCCCCCTCGCCCGCGCCGATCCGCCTCACCGCCATCTGGGCATGCGGCACCCTGCTCGCCTACTCGATCATCGCCTACAAAACCCCGTGGTGCATTATCTCGATACTCTGGCCGTTCTACCTCGTGCTCGGCGCCCTCCTCGCCGAAGCCGCCTCCCGCCTCGCCCGCC
>JBMOIA010000019.1:0-11970 GCA_049317565.1 Terrimicrobiaceae bacterium
CGGCTGCTGACCGAGCCGTCGTCGAGGTGCAGCATGTTCTCCGGCAGGCGGCCAACGGAGGTTTTTTCCTCCGGCAGGTCGTGCGTGATTTCGTCCCCGGCGGGCAGGAAAATCTGGAGCTTCGCCATGGGCTTTTCTTAGCCGCGCGCCTTGGAGGCGGCAACCTCTTTGGCGAAACCGGAGAAGAAGTAACCGGCATCGTGCGGACCCGGACTGGCCTCCGGATGGTATTGAACGCTCGAGGCGCTGTGCGCGCGGTGGCGCAGCCCGGCGACGGTGCCGTCGTTGAGGTTGATGTGGGTGACCTCGACATCGGGCGGCAGCGAATCCGGATCGACCGCGTAACCGTGGTTTTGCGAGGTGATGGAAATCCTCCCGGTGCGGAGGTCCTTGACCGGTTGGTTCGCGCCGCGGTGGCCGAACTTCATCTTGAAGGTGCGACCGCCGAGGGCGAGCGCGAGGATTTGGTGGCCGAGGCAGATGCCGAAGATGGGCTTTTTGCCAACGAGTCCGCGGACGGTTTCGTGGGCGTAGTCGAGTTCCCCGGGGTCGCCGGGGCCGTTCGAGAGGAAAACACCGTCGGTGCCGAGGGCGAGAACCTCCGCGGCGGTCGAGCGGGCAGGGAGCACGGTGACATCGAACCCGTGGCTGCGCAGCAGGCGGAGGATGTTTTTCTTCATCCCGAAATCCAGCGCGGCGAGCGTCATCGAGGCTGGAGCGGGTGCTTCGAAGACATTGCCCTTGGCATCGACGTCGGCGGGTTCGGCATTGCCAACGCGCAGCGTCCAGCGCGCGCTTTCGCGGCCGGAAGGGTCCCATTGCGATTTGGAACCCACGGTGACTTCTCGCACGAAATCTATGCCTTCATAGGATGCGGCGCGGGCGAGTTCGACGGCGCGGGAGTGGTCGGAGGTTTCCGTGGTGATGCAGGCGCGCATGGCGCCGCGGGTGCGGAGGTGGCGCGTGAGGGCGCGGGTGTCGATGCCCTGGATGCCGGGGATGCCGTGCTGCGCGAGATAGCCGGCGAGGGTGGTGTCGGCGCGCCAGTTGCTGACGACGGGGCTGAGTTCCTCGATGACAAACCCGCGCACTTGAGGGGCGGCGCTTTCGGTGTCTACCGAGTTGATGCCGTAGTTCCCGATTTCGGGGTATGTCATCGCAACGATCTGGCCGCGGTAGGAGGGGTCGGTGAGGATTTCCTGGTAGCCGGTCATGGAGGTGTTGAAACACACCTCGCCGGTGGCGGTGCCCGTAGCGCCGAACGATTCGCCGCGAAAAACCCGACCGTCCTCAAGTGCCAGCAATGCTTCCATGGACTGTGGATGTAACCACGGCGGGCAGGGGCGGTGAAGCGATTTCCGGCCGCTTGACTCGAGGGCGGTTCAGGTAGATCAAAGGCCGGTGGACATTTCACGGCGCGGGTTTTTGAAATCGGTCGCTGGCGCGGCGGCCGCGGTGCCAGTCTTCGGGATCGGCGGGGCGCGCGCAGCGGAGGCGGGTTCGGTGCCGCGACGGAAATTCGGGCGGCACGATGAAATGCTGAGCGTGGTGGGTATCGGCGGGCAGACACTCGGATCGGCCGAAAGCGCGGACGAGGCGCGGCGGATCGCCGGGAGGGCGATCGAGTGTGGGATCAATTTTTTCGAAAATTCATGGGACTACCACGGGGGGCGCGCCGAGGAGTGGATGGGGCACGCGCTGGAAGGGCGGCGCGGCGAGGTGTTCCTGATGACCAAGGTTTGCACGCACGGGCACCCGTTGCCGCGCGGCGGCCGGGAGGGCGCGATGCAGATGCTCGAGGAATCACTGAAGCGGCTCAAAACCGACCACCTCGACCTGTGGATGATCCACCAGCTCGAAAACAACGAGGAGGTCGAAAAGGCTTATGGACCGGGCGGCGTGATCGAGGCGCTCGAGCTTGCGAAAAAGCAGGGCAAGGTCCGCTACACCGGTTTCACCGGGCACACCGATCCGGAGGCGCATGTGAAAATGCTCGAAGGCGGGTATGATTTTGACGCGAGCTTGATGCCCGTGTCGGCGCTCGGGGCGCTGAGTTCGCGGGCGTTCGAGAAAGTGGTGATGCCGGAACTCGTGAAGCGGAATGTGGCCTGCCTCGGGATGAAGGGGTTCGGCGGGAGCCGGCGGGCGCATTTGCACGGGCTCGTGACCGCAGAGACCGTGTTGCGCTACAGCCTGAGCTATCCGCAGGTCTGCACGCATGTGGTGGGGATCGATAAAATGGAATTCCTGGACCAGGCGGTGCTCGCGAGCGCCAAGACGCCGATGACTCCAGCGGAGCGCGAGGCGTTCACGGTCTCGGTCGCCGAGCGGGGCGGAGAGGCGTTTGCGGTTTACCTGCAGGACGGCTACCGCGATGGGTGTTCGGGCTGCGCGCCCGTTTGATCAGCCGACGCCGAGCGCGAAGCGCATGTAGAAATACAGCAGCGGCGCGGTGAAGAGGATGCTGTCGATGAGGTCGAGCGTCCCGCCGATTCCCGGCAGAACGGAGCTGGAATCCTTCGTGTGGGCGCCGCGTTTGACGACGGATTCCGCAAGATCTCCGACGACCGCCGCGAAACCCAGCAGCAACCCGAGGATGGTGAGGTCGTCGAAGCGGAGGGCAGAAAGTTTCCCGGGCATGAGCGCGAACATCCAGTAACTGCAGAGCAGCGAGGAGAGCATGGCGCCGACAAAACCCTCCCAGGTTTTTTTCGGACTGATGTGCGGGGCGAACGCATGGCGCCCGAAGAGGCTGCCGAACACATACGCGCCCATGTCGCTGAACTTCGTCACGGCGACGAGGTAGAGGACATAGTATTGTCCGGTGGTGGCACCGTCCTCGAGGCGAGGTGTGAGGTAGATGATTTTGGTGAGAAAACTGAAAAGCCACGGGATGTAGAGCAGGCCGAAAACAGTGTAGGCCATGGCGCGGAGCGGGTCGGCCGCGGTGCGGCGGAACATTTGCCGCGCGAAAATCGTGATAAGGAAAAGGACGAGGACCAAGAGTTCGAAGTCGTGGCTGTTTTCGGGGCCGTCCGCGCGGACGATGAGGAACCCGCCGACCAGGAGAACCGCGGCGCAAACCATGCCGGTGAGTGTGAACACACCGATGCCGTCGGTTTCGAGCATGCGGTAGTATTCGTAGAGCGCGCGCATTGCCATGAATGCAAGCAGCGCGAAGAAACCGATTTCCCATCCGGAAAAAACGGTCGCGAGCATGACGGTCCACAGCCCGAGGGTGCTCCCGAGTCTGAGGAAAAATGTCATGCGCGCCGGCGTCATGGGCGGGGAGAGTGTCGCAGTGCGGCGGCGGCGGCAACACTGCGGGTGTTTGCGCCGGAACCCAGATCGGCGGTGCGGATGAAGGGCAGCAGCGCCGCGCCGGACAGTGCAACGAGCGCCTGGGCGCCAAATCCCCCGAGCGAAACCATCGCCGCAGCGGCGGCTGGAATTCCGAAATACCGGCCGAGCAGGACTGTGAGGAGCGCCTCGCGCAGTCCGAGGCCGTAAAGGGTAATGGGCAGCATGGTGAGCGAATCAACCACGGGCATGACGGTGAAAACCTGACCGATTCCGAGGTCCGCACCGAATGCTCGGGCGCTGAAAAAATAACAAAGGAAGTGAGCCGCAAACGACGCAAGGGAAATGCCCACCGCCGCCGCCACCGTGCCGGGACGGCGCGCAAGGGATTTGAAAATGTCGCTGGATTCCAGAAGCCGACGGCTCATGCGCGGATGGCGGCGCGAAACGAAATCGCGGAAGCGCGGGATTGTCGTCGCCCACCACAGCAGGAGAAGGAGGACTGCTCCACCGGACAACGCTGCGGCGGAGAGGACGATGGTGCGGGCCGTGGTTCCGGAAAGCAGCAAGCGGTGTTCGAACGCCAGAGCCGCCCCGAGCGCAAGAGAGAGCGCGGCGAGTCCGCAAAACCGGTCCGCCAAGACGGAGAAGGCTGCGGCGAGCTTGCGGTTCGGATGGTTTTGCATCGCATACACCGAGCGCACCGCATCGCCGCCGGCGGAGCCGGGAAGGCCGAGGGAGTAGAACAGCCCGACAAACGAAAACGCGGCCGCCTTCCGGAACGGGAGGGGGATCCCGAACGCGCCGAGGAGGATTTTCCAACGCGCGGCGCAGGCGAGTTCGCTCGTAGCAGCGGCAAGCACGGCGGCGGCGAGCCAATGCCAATCGGCATTTGCAAAGACCGTGCCGATGTTTTCGCGGACTTGGGCGCTGCCGAAAATCCAGACGAGGATGGCTGTGGCGGCGAGGATTTGGATCGCAGGAAGCAGGCGCAACTTCACTTCAGGGGATGCGGAGATCAAAGGAACGGTGTGCGGGATCGGCGGCGCGGCAGGAGCGGCCGCGCGGGAGGGGCGGGTTTTTTTCGGAGAGCGACTTGAAGGAATCGGTTTCAGGGTTGAGGACGAATCGGCGGGTTTTGCCGCGCCCTTCGATTTCCAGAACAAGCGGGAGTTGCACCTCGATTCCAGGATGCAGCGAGGGATGCAGCGCAGAGCGGCGGTAGCGCAATCCCGAAAGCCGCAGACCGTTTTTCCATGCCCGGAGCGGCAGCGGGCGGCCGTTAACCCTCAAGCGGTGGGAGCGCGCGAAGCCGGGTTCGGCACGGAACTCCAGGCGGTCCACCGAGGTGTCTACGAACCTCGTGGTGTTGCCGCCCTCGAGCGGGGTTTCGCAAAGGAGCGGCCAGCATTCGAGCGCGGGGCGGACCACCAATCCGTCGCCCGAATCGAAGATCACAGGAAATTTCCAATCGAATATGTCGCGGAGGATTTTTGTGTCCGGGCGGATGCGGGCATTGATCAAGTCCGCAAGGACGGTTTCGAGATCGTCCCAAAGGGCCGACGGAAGGAAATAGTGGTCGTGGAGCGCATCACCGAAATCCCGCAGCGGCGCACGGAATGGTTTCTCGAGAAGCATCGCGGCGGTGGCGAGCCACAGCAGCGCGAGGCCCGATGCCCATTCGGCGCGGGGCAGGGACTCGAGCGCACGGAATTCCACAAGCCCGCGGGCCCCGCCCGGCTGGGAGGGCGACCAGAATTTGTCGAAGCTTGTTTCCGAGCGGTGGGAATTCCCGCCGGCGTCGCTGTGCAGATGGATCAGCGTGCCCGCGATGGCGGCGCGGTGGTCGAGGCCGGGCGCGAGTTTTTCCAGCCATGAGTAGGCCATCTCGAGGTCCCAGAGGTTTTTCCCCGACTCGTCCGGGCGCGGCGCCTGGGAGGTCGGGCCGACATAGCACCCGGTGAAAGTATAGGAGAGGCCGGGATGGTGCTGCCAGTAGCGGAGGATGGAAACGAGCCACGCGGGGCGCCTGAAAAACGGGTTCGCGGCGAGCGAGGGGCCGCCGAACAAGATGTGGTGCCCGCCGCCCGTGCCCGCGGCGCGCCCGCCGGGAGGTTTTTTCCAAGTGCGGAGGCCGGCGGTTTTTTGCGCGCGCCAGAGCTTGCGGAGCCAGAATTCGTATTCAGTCCAGGAGGCGCACGGCGGGAGGTTGATTTCGATGACGCCCGGGTCTGCTGCCACAACGAACTGGATCCATTCGCCCGATTCGTCGTGGGGGACATGGCCGGAAAAATCACCGGAAAACCCCGCTGGGAGCGCCTCGGAGGCTGCTTGCAGGACTGCGGTCCAGGGTTTTTGGAGGAACGGCGGAAGGAAAACTTCGAAACGCCCATGGATCGACTGCGCGGTCATGGCACGGCGCGCGCCGTCGGTTTCCAAAAGGTGAAGCGGCAGGCGCAATCCCGCCGGCCCTTCCGTGGAAAGCAATTCTGCTTTCCCGGGGAAATGCCATTCCGGCGATGTCCATTGGGAACCGTCCCCGTCGAGCGGAAGGACGAACGCGGGACCGTTGCCGGCGGCGGGGTCGGCGACCTGGAGAATTTTTGCGGAACGGATCCCGAGCGAGGAGGCGACGCGCACCAGGAATTCGCGCGGGGAAACAGCTGCGGATTTTTTTGCGGGTTTTCGGGGAGGCAAGAGCGGTTTGCCGTCGCGGCGGCCGATGAGGTGGAGTGCCCAGCGGGGATTGGTTTCGCCGGGATATGTTTTGCCTGGGGCAAACACGGTGATGCCGCCCGGCAGCGATTCGCGGAGGAAGGCTTCTGCGAGTCCCCGGGCGTAGCGTAATTTTGTGGGACCAGTCGCGGTGATGTTCCACTCGGCACCCACGGGATTTTCGGGCACGCAGGTCGGTTCGGCGCCTATGGTGAGTTCTGCACCGTGCCGACGAAGGATGCTTTCAATGCGCGCGGCGGCGGACTTCGAGGCGGAACTGTTTGGCGCAGGTTTCAATGGATGACCAATTTTTCGCCCTCTGAGAGTCCGGAGAAGACGGGGAAATATCCGTCGATTTCGGGTCCGACTTCGATGACGGAAGGGACCGCTCTACCCGAGCGTTCCTTGAAAACCACCGCGTCGCCGACCGCGAATTCCACCGCCTCCGCGGGGACGACCGGTCCGCGCGGGTAGGCGAGAACGCTCACCTCGGCTGTTCCGGTGATGCCGCCGGGTAGTTGGTTTTTTTCGTTGTCGAGGATCGACTCGATGCGGAAGAGGCCGGTGCCGGGGTCGGCGGAACGGCTGACGAATTCGACACGCGAAGACAGCCCGCCGTCGGGGAACGCTTTCAGCCGGATCGGAATTTGGGATCCGCGGCGGAACGCGGAGAGGTCGGACTCCGCCACATCCATGTAGGCGCGGAGTTTCCCGAGGTCCACGACGCGGGCGACCTGCTGGTTCGGTTCCACCGCGTCACCGACATCCACGAAAATCCCGTCGAGCGTTCCGGTGAACGGAGCTCGGATGGTGTGGTTTTCGAAATGGTCGCGCGCCGCGTCTAGTTCGAGCCGGGATGTGCGGACTTGTGCGAGGGCGGCTTCATAGGCGCTTTCGGGAACGGCATTGGTTTTCAACAGCCGCTCGGTTTCAACCAGCAGCCGGGATGTTTCCATGTGCCGGGCGATCGCGAGGTCGAGGGCGATGCGCGCGGTGCCGTCGTCCAGCCGCAACAACGGGTCGTCCTTGTTGACGGCCTGGCCGGGCTTGGCGTTGACCTCGAGGACGCGCCCCGCGATGGCCGCCGGGACGCGCGCCTGCAGCCACGGGCGGATTTCCACAGGAAATTGTCGCTGGCGGTAGAGAGGCTTCGCACGGACCTTGACCGACATCGGGATGTAAACCGCGGGTTCGTCCGCCATGCGCATGAGGTCGTCCACAGCGGCACCTGCGACAAATAGCAGGCAGGCTGCAAGGAGGGCGGCAATGCCCATGAACCATGTGGCCCTTTTCTTCCCCATCGCGCAGCTTCGTAGCAAGCGCCCCGGAGTTTGCAAGTGTGACGGGCGGCACAAAGTCCCGGTTGGAATCGCCTTGCGGGTGGTGTAGGGGTTGAAGTGTGCAGGAACTCCGCTCGCAACGCCGCCGCAAGGCCGAGGCATGGAACAAGGCGAACCGCCTCGTGGGGGGCTTGATCCTGGCCGGTCTCGTGACGGTTCTCGCCTCGGCGTTCGTTCCGGAAATCGCACGGCTACGGCAGTTGGACCGCGAACTCGACCAGGAGCGCACGACACTTGCCGCCGAAAACGAGCGGCGCTCCAAGCAGGCGCGCGAGGTCCAACTCCTCGAGACCGACCCCGAGTATGTGGAGATCGTCGCGCGCGACAAAATCGGCGTGATGAAGGAAGGCGAGACGATCATCCGCCTCGATGCGCCCGAAGCCAGACCCGCGACCGCGGCGAAACCTTGATTTCGTTTGCCCGCGCAGGCGCGGCTGGTAGTTTGCCGCACTCCGAATGACCGACGAACTCCAAAACATGGACACCTCCGCGATCAAGGCGCGCCTCGCCTCGCTGCGGAGGTTCCTTTGACTTGCCCGAACTGACCCGCCGTCTTGCGGATATCGAAAGTCGCATGGCGGCGCCGGATTTCTGGGACAACCGCGAGAGGGCGCAGAAGGATGTTTCCGAGGTCTCCCAGCTCCGGGGGAAAATCCAACCCATGCAGGCGCTGGAGTCACGCGCCGCGGATTTGGAAGTTCTGCGCGAGCTCGCGCTCGAGGAACCGCCCGAGAACCGCGCCGCGGCCGCCACCGAGGTGGTGTCGGAATTTTCCTCACTGGATGCGGACATCGGAAAATTCGAAATCTCCGCGCTGCTCTCGGGCGAATACGACAACAGCCCCGCGTTCCTCTCGATCAACGCCGGCGCGGGCGGCACCGAATCATGCGATTGGGCGGACATGCTTCTCCGCATGTATCAGCGCTGGATGGAGCGACGCGGTATGAAGAGCGAACTCGTGGATATCCAGATGGGGGAAGAGGCTGGAATCAAGTCTGCGACCCTGCGCGTGTCTGGCGAGAACGCCTACGGCTACCTGCAAACGGAGCGCGGCGTGCACCGGCTCGTGCGCATCTCGCCGTTCGATGCGAACAAGCGGCGCCACACATCGTTCGCCGGCGTGGATGTCGTGCCGGAGATCAAGGATGTGCCGGTCGAGGTGAACGAGGCGGATGTGAAGATCGACACCTACCGCTCGGGCGGCAAGGGCGGGCAGAATGTCAACAAGGTTGAAACCGCCGTGCGGCTCACCCACCTGCCCAGCGGCATCGTCGTCGCGTGCCAAGCGGAACGCAGCCAGGGGCGGAACCGCGAAATGGCGATGCAAATGCTCAAGGCGAAACTTTTCCAAATAGAGAGCGACAAAAAGCGCGCGGAGGTGGACCGCCAATATGGCGAGAAGGGCGATGTGGCCTGGGGCAACCAGATCCGCAGTTATGTTTTCCAGCCCTACCAGATGGTGAAGGACCTGCGCACCGGCGTGAAAACCGGCGATATCCAGGCCGTGATGGACGGCGAAATCGACGCGTTCATCGAGGGCAAGCTTCGCGGACTGACCTACAAGAAGGGCGAGTCCGGCGACGAGGACGACGAATAGTTCAAGCCGCAGCGGGCGGCGGGGATTTTTTCAGCGAGATGCGGCGGGCTACCGCTACCGCGACAAAGGCGAGTTCCGCCAGCACGAATGCCACGGCGCCGGGCAATCCGCCGGCGCCGAACCCGTAACTGTGCAGGCCGACGCCAAGGATGAAGTTCACGCCATACCACGCCATGATCACGCATTGGAAGGCGAGCACCGAACCCACCGCTGTGCCGAATCCGCCCCAAGTCCCGGCGATTCGGCCGTGCAGAACGAAAAGGTAGGCGAGCAGCGCCACGAGCGCCCAGGTTTCCTTAGGATCCCAATCCCAGAAACGCCCCCACGAATAGTTGGCCCACACGGCACCAAGGACGGTGCCGACAGCGAGGAGCAACACGCCGATCTGCAGCGCGCGGTAGAGGTAGTTGTTCAGTGCGGGCGAGGCTTTGCGACCGAGGATTTCCTTGCCAAGGACGATGTGGCCGACGCCGAGCGCCAGCGCGAACGCAGCGTAGCTCAGCGTAATCGTGAGGACATGCGTCGTGAGCCAGAAGTTGTCCCGGAGCACGGGAACGAGTGGGGTGATCGCGCGGTCGAGAATCGCGGGTTGGGAATCGGCGAGGATCAGGCACGCCACGGCAACCGGCACGGCCCCGAGCAGGAAGTAGCGGCTGCGGTAGATCGCCTCGAAAACAAGGGCGAAAAATATCGTCCCGAAAGCGACCCAGATGACCGATTCATACATGTTCGTCACCGGGGCGCGTTCGGAAACAAGGATGCGCAGGACGAAGCCGATGACCTGCATCAGGAATCCGGCCACCGCGAAAAACCAACCTGCCGCGTAGCCCGCCGCACCCGGTATGGCGAGCATGCAGAGCCCGGCGGCCAGGTAGAGGATCCACGCCCAGCGCGCGGGGTGGAGCTTCTGGTAGGTGAGTTCGAAGGCGATCTTTTCGGGATCGGCCTGGTATTTTTTTTCCTCCCGCTCCTGTTCCTCGCGGAGGAGCGCAATGCCGGCGTCGAATTCGGATTGGTCGGAGCCGTTGAAGCCCGCGCGCAATTTCGCAAGGGCGGGGTCGTCCATCGGAAGCGCGCTCCACGCGGCGGCGCCGGTGGGGAGCAGGGTCACGAGCCGTCCGCTCACCAATCCCTCGAAAATCGCCAGCCGCATGCCGATGGTCGAGGCTTCCCGCTGGAGTGTGTCGAGGCGCGCCTTGGGACTTGTCGCGCGCAGGTCCGAGACTTCCTGCAATGCCGCACGCAACTTTTCGTTCATCGCCAGTTCGCGATAGGTGAAGAGTTTTTTCTTGGGATCGAGCCCGGTGCGGTCCTTGAATTTTTTGTTCTGCGCGAGGATGAGCGGTTGGTCCTCCCATCCCACAGGCGCGAGCCAGAGCGAGGCTGTCGCCTCGAGCGCCCCGAGTTTTTTTCCGTCGCGGACGACCGCTTTTTTTCCGGTCATGCCGAGGATCGATTCCTCCGCAAAAACGAGGAACGGTTTTTTTCGGCCGCCTTCCTGGATTGGAATGGACTCGAGCCCAGAGAGGTCGAGCGCGCGGGCGGGAGCGCAGAAGGCGGCGAGCAGCAGAACAAGGGCGATGCGGAGTGGTGTCATGCTTTGGTGGATTTCGGTTTGATGTAGAACATGATGGCGATGCCGACGCAAATGGCGAGCGAGCCGACCCACTTCAGCAGCCAACCAGGGTCGTAGAGGACCTGCAGCGTCGTTTCGCCCAGGTCGCGCGGGTTCCATTCGGCCTGCGAGAACTTGTAGTTGATGCCGGTGAGGTTCGCCAGCAGCGTGCCGGGGAAGCTCGCGGGGTGGTTCATCTTCGCGGTGCCGGGCTTGGTTTCTCCGGAGGCGCTGTCGCGGAACTCGACGGTGGCAATGTAATTCGATGGCGTCTCGGTTCCCTCATAGCGCGGCACCTCGAAATCCACGAGCCGGATGGAAAACGGAACTGGACGCAACTCGAGCCCGTAGCCGATGCGGACGACATTGAGCCCGTCGGTGAGCGAGGTGATATCGCCGCTTGCGACCCAGCGTTTTTCGGCGTCGGGCTTTTCCGGCGAAACGAGGCGCGCGCGGAATCCCTGCACCCCCTGCTCGCCCTTGGGGAGCGGCGGCCCGGGCTTCATGGTCGAAACAATGGCGGCCTTGGGGAAAACCTGGCCAACTTCGACCGTCCAGTCCGCCCAACCGGTGGAAAACTTGTCGCCGGGTTTCGCGGTTCCCGAAGCGTAGGCGGCGGGTCCACGGCGGAGTTGGTAGGCGATGGCATCGCCGGAAGGGGCAATGACGAGCGAGGGCTTGTCTTCGGCTCGTTCGCTCGCTTCGCCAAGCGGCTGCACCCGCACGAGCGCAGCGGGATTGTTTGGCTCGGGCGATTTCGTCGCGGGTTTGCCGTCCACCATTTCAAAGTCCGGCCAGTAGTCCTCGATGAAAACCATCGCGCCGGGGACGGGGATCGGTTTGCCCATGGCCTCGGTGCGCAGATAGGTCGCCGAAGTGCCTTCCGCACCGGAAACCGTCACGCGCTCGCCGTCAGGGGAAAGAATGACCTTCACACCGCTCGCGGTGCCTTCCGCATGCGTCACGGGGGCGAAGCGACCGAAGACCATCTGGGTTTCGGCTTTTCCCGCAGGTTGTGACTTGGGGAGCGAAGTCTCAATGGAGACGGCCGCGAGACCGAAGAAGTCCCGCTCTTGCGCGGTGCCGTTCTCCAGAAGGAGCGGAATTTCCATTTCCTGCCCCATGCGCGCGCTCGTGAAGCGCAGCACGGCGCCGGGGAACCCGGAATCCGATGGCACGAGGCGTTCGTCCTTAACAAGGTTTTCACTGAACCCGTCGGCGATGATTTTCAAATCCGTTTGAGGGACCTCGAATGTCCGTGGGCGCTTCTCGCTCGGGTGCACGATGGACGCGTCGAACGGCATCACATAAAGCGCTGAATCGTTCGGGCTCTCGACCTGAATGATGCTGCGGTTGACGGTGATTTTCCGGACTGGCGGCTTGTCCTTGTGGAGCGTGACATT
>JBMOIA010000020.1:0-11947 GCA_049317565.1 Terrimicrobiaceae bacterium
ACCTCCGGCACCAACCGGTCGTCGGTTCCCTGCCACATGTGGACCGGACGCATGATCGCACCGACATCGAATTCCCACTTGTGGTAGAGCACCTCGGAATCGCGCACCAGTCCATCGCTCCCCTGCGCAAAACACTCCGCGCTCATCTCGCAAAAAAGCTCCTCCATCCCCGGCGTGCGCATCAACTCGCGGTCGTAGCCGTTCACCGCCTGCAGCAGTTGTTTGAAATAGGTCCCCCGAAAATGCGCGGCCGTGATGCCGAGTGTGGAGTAAAGCAAACGAAAACCCGGCTCGAAATGCAGCGCGAGGAATCCCCCGAAAGCATCGACTTTGGAAAGATGCGGTGCTGCCCAGTTTTCGCCGAGCGCGCCGTAGCTCCCGCCCGCGATGCTGCTGACATGGCGCAACCTCGCGGGATCAATGTAAGCCGCGGCGGCCAGCGCCCAAGGTCCCCCCTCAGACCAGCCCGTAACCCCGAACTCGCGGCGACCGAACCCGTCCGCAACCGCCACAAGATCCTCCGCCCAGCCTTTGAAGGAGCGGGTCTTCAAGGGAGTCGAACGCCCGATGCCCGGACGATCCACGCAAACGAAACTTAAACCGTGTCGCGCCGCCGCCTCCGAAAAAAGCCGCGCCTCGAGCCGGCAACTCGGACCCCCGTGGTTGTGGATCACGAGCACCCCGTCGGGATCGCCCACCTGCATCCAAGCCAATTCACGCCCGTCCCGCGCCTTCGTGATGCCTTCGCCTTGCATGGGTGCAATGCTCTCTCGATTCTTCCGGTGTTTCAACCCCACGAATCCCATGCCCACCCGTGAGAAAATCGAGGCGCCCCCCACTCCGCCAGAAGCGCACCCGGCGCGGGGCGAATATTTCGCATTCCCGATTCCGCGGCGCGGCGTAGGATGGCGGCGGCCGCATGATCCGGTTCAATTACAAGCCGCCCGGCACCCCTCCCGCCACACTCCTTGCGCCTGAAGGCGCCTCGGCCACTGCCGTGTTGCGGCTTGTCCAATATGACGCCGATTCGTTTTCCGACGAGGTCTTCGGTTCGATCGACGACCTGCTCGCGCGCATCGACCCGGCGAAGGTGAATTGGATCGATATCGACGGCCTCGGCGACATCGGGCTCCTCCAAAAAACCGCGGCGCACTTCGGCCTCCATCCGCTGGCCATCGAGGATGTGCTCAACACCGCGCAGCGGCCGAAGGTCGAGTTTTTCGGGGACCATTATTTCATCGTGTCGTCAATGGCCTGTCCGGACGGCGGGGACGGGCTCCTGTTCGAGCAGGTGAGCCTGTTCCTGGGACGGCATTTCCTTGTCACGGTGCAGGAGGACGGCGACCGCGATGTGTTCGAAAAAATCCGGGCGCGGCTCGGCGGAGGGCGGGGCACGGCGCGGGCGAGCGGTCCGGACTACCTCGCGTATGCGCTGCTCGACGCGTCGATTGACAGCATTTTCCCGGTGCTCGAATCGGTGGGCGACAGCATCGAGGATGTAGAGGAGGAACTGCTCGAGAAGCCGCGCCGGAGCAGCCTGCGGCGGCTTTACGAATCCAAGCGCATCCTGCTGGCGCTACGCCGCGCGGCCTGGCCGCACCGCGAGATTTTCAACACGCTCCTGCGGGACGACACCGGGCTCGTCGCCCGCGGCACCCAATGGTTCCTGCGCGACTGCTACGACCACACGACGCAGATCATCGACATCATTGAAAGCTACCGCGACCTCTCGGCGGGGCTCATGGACCTCTACCTCTCAAGCGTGGGCTTCCGCACGAACGAGATCATCCGCGTGCTCACGGTCGTGTCCGTGTTGTTCATCCCGCTGACCTTCCTTGCCGGCGTTTACGGGATGAATTTCAACACCGATTCGCCCTGGAACATGCCGGAGTTGAACTGGCCGTTCGGCTACGCCCTGTTCTGGCTCGCGTGCGCGGCGATCGTGGGCACGATGATGGCGTTCTTCATACGCAAGGGCTGGCTGGGAAAAAGCTGACCCGCCCGGCGCGGGTCAATCCCCGCCGACCGCCTCGAGGTTCTTTCCGTTGGTGTCGATGGCGAACATTTTGGTGACGGCGGCGCCGAGGACCGATGCCGCGGCGAGCGAGGCCAGGAGCGGGACGGTGCCCATGGTTTGCAGGAGGACCGGGAAGAGGAAGGCGGTGAGCACGGCGCCGACCTTGCCCGCCGAGGCGGCGAACCCGGCGCCCTTCCCGCGGAGGCGCGTGGGGAAAACCTCGCCGGCGAGCAGGTAGGTCATGGAATTCGGGCCCAGGTTCGTCATGAAATAGAAGATCGTGAACCCCGCGAAGAGGAGCGGCATGTTGTGCGAGCCGTCCGCGCGCACGGACAGCGCCGCCATGGCCAGCCCCGTGGCGCAACCGATGAAGCCGGCCACCTGGAGGTTGATCCTCCCGAAGCGGTCCACCAGCAGGATGGCCGCGATGATCCCGGCGAAGAAGAACACATCCATGAATGCCGACCCCTTGGCGGCGAGCATGTCGTTGTGGACGATGGCGGACAAGCCGTGGCCGGCGCCCGGGTGGCCCAGGACGGTGGCGAGGATGGTGGGGGTGAAAATCCCGATGCCGTAGGTGCCGAGGTCCTGGAGGAACCAAGGCACCGAGGCGAGCACGGTGGCGCGGAGGTTTTTCCCGCGCCAGAGCCCGGCGAACGATCCGCCGCCCTCCTTGGCGGGGGCCGGCGGCGCGGACAGCTCGACCTTTGTGGGATAGGACGGCACGCGCCGGAGCAGGCGCAGGAGGGCGGCCTCGGCCTCGCGGAGCCTTCCGCCCGCGGCGAGCCATTGCGGACTCTCGACCACTGTGAAGCGCGCCGCGAAAACCAGCACGGCCGGAAGCACCGCCACGCCATACATCCAGCGCCACGCGCCGACATCGGGGTTCTGGTGCAGGATGGCAAACCCCGCCATGGAGCCGAAAAGCGCCCCGACCGATTGGAAGGCGAAGGCGGCCAGCACGAGCCTCCCGCGCGCCTTCGAGGGGATGCTCTCCGAAATGACCAGATGCGCCGTCGGATAGTCGCAGCCGAGCGCCACGCCTGCCCCGAAGAGGCAGAAGACCAGCGCCGGGAAATTCGGGCAGAACACCAGCGCCGCCAGGAACGCGACAAACAGGCCCATCTCCGCGATGAACATCGCCTTCCGCCCCACGGCGTCCGCCAGCCCGCCCAGCGCGGTCGCCCCCACGAGGATGCCCGCCAGCGAGGCCGCCGTCACCATCCCCGCGTCCGCCGGACCGAGGCTGAATTCCACGGTGACCAGCGGGAGCGCCACCCCGGTCATGAAGACGACCATTCCCTCGAAAAACTTGCCCGCACAGGCCAGGCCGAAGATCCGCCATTGCATCGGCGTCACCGGCGCGTCGGGCGCCCCGGTGCCGTCCGGCCACTCGGGCACCTCGTCGATGTAGGATTGGACGGATTTCATCGTAGCGGAGGAGCGGCCGCGCTCAGAACACCAGGCCGGCGAGGAATCCGAGCACGGTCGCGTTTTGGACCTGCGCGGTGCCGTTGGGCCGGATGAAATATTGGGCGAACGGCTGCACATACGCCCAGCCGTTCAACTGCCAGCGGTAGCCGGCTTCCAGCACGGCGGTGTAGGATTTTTCCACAGTGCCCACGCCGCCTTGATAAGCACCGTAGCCGAGCGAGACCATGGCGAGGTCCTCGTTGCGCGCGGGCAAGGGGCCGGTGTAAACGAGGCCGGTCTGGAAGTAGAACGGGAAGTTGTTCGCCTTCGCGTATCCGGGCGAGAAGGTGACGAGGTTGAACGAGCTGAGCCCCTGCTTGCGCAACGCGGGCTCCTTGGCGGGCACGGCCTCCTTGAAATTTTTCGCACCCTTGCCGGCCGGCGCGGGCTCCACCGGCTGGTTGGGTTCGCGGTAGAGCATCTGGTCGCCCTGGAAATAAAACCCGTATTGGCCTGGCGCGGTGTTGCCGTTCCATGTGGTGGTCTGCCCGCCGGGGGTTCCGTAGAAATACCCGCCGAACGCGTATTTGCCGGGCATTTTGGCTTCACCGACCAATGGCATGTAGTTCGCCTCGCCGATGTAGAAGAGCCCGTTCCGGCCGGGTGTGCCGTCGAACTGGAGTCCGTGGTTCGATGTGGCGGTGGGGTTGGGGAACGACATGTAGAGGCCGTTGTTGATCTGCACGGTGTCGTGGAGGCGGAGTTTGATGACGCCGCCCCAAGTCGAGAAGCTCGAGGAGAACGGGATGTTGCCACCGATGCCCTTGGCGCTGTTGACCGCGTTATTGAGGAAGAGTTTCGAGAGCGGCTGGTCGATGAAGTCGCGCTGGGGCTGCAGCCAGCCAGCGCGCACGACGACCATATCCTTCACGGGTAGTCGCGATCCGGTGCCGTAATATAGCCCGAGCGCGAGCAGGCGGCATTGGGTCCCCGAGGTCCAGTTCGAGGGGTTGAACATGGATTGGGCATTGACGAAAGTGTTCGGGTTCGAGCCCGGCCAGGAGTCGCGGTAGCGCGCGAGAATGAACGCGGTGAGGCCCTCGAGCGGTTCGGTTTTGAGCAACTTCCCGAAATCCAGGTCGGCGCCGAATGTGAGCTGCTCGTCCCAGTATCCCTTCGAGCCGCCCTGTGAATCCACCACGCCGAAGAACGCGCCTTGGTAGTAGCCGGTGAGGGAGAGCCCGTGGTCGGCTAAGCCGTTGCGCAGGTCGAAAAGCGGGTTTCTGGTGCCCATGAGCAGGCCTTTGCCGTTCCACCATTGTTGCAGGGGTGAGCCGGCCTCCGCGCCGGGGACGGGGATGCGCGCGGAGCTGGCGGTTCCCGCCGAGCCCGAGAGCACGGCGCCGCTGAGGTAGTTGCCGGGGCCGCGGTCCACGACGGGGTGCCATTGCCACCATTCCGTCTCGGCTTGCGCGGGGAAGGGATGGGAAATCGCGCCGGCGAGCGCCAAGACGGGGAGGAGGCGGGATTTTTTCATTGGGACCAGGTTGCGGTTGTGTTTGGTTTTTTCTAATAATACTCGGGAACGAGCATGTTTTCCGGAACATCGTGTCGGTGGTAATCGGCGTGGTGGACGCGCTCCGGTAGAACGACCTGTTCGTGGGGCACGGGCTGGTAGGGCACGAGCGTGAGCAGGTGGCGGATGCAATTCAGGCGGGCGCGTTTTTTGTCCACGGCCTTCACGATCCACCACGGCGCCTCTGGGGTGGAGGTGCGGGCGAGCATGGTTTCCTTGGCGCGGGTGTATTCCTCCCAGCGGGCGCGGGACTCGAGGTCCATAGGGCTGAGTTTCCACTGTTTGAGCGGGTCGGCGATGCGGGCGTTGAAGCGGAACTCCTGCTCGGCGTCGGTGATCGAGAACCAATATTTCACGAGGCGGATGCCGGAGCGGATGATGAGGCGCTCGAACTCGGGCACATCGCGGAAGAACGCCTCGTATTCCTCCGGCGTGCAGAAGCCCATGACATGCTCGACGCCGGCGCGGTTATACCAGCTGCGGTCGAAGAGGACGATTTCGCCGGCGGCGGGCAGGTGTTCCACATAGCGCTGGAAATACCACTGGGTTTTTTCGCGGCTGTTCGGCGCGGGCAGGGCGGCCACGCGGCACACGCGGGGGTTGAGGCGCTGGGTGAGGCGCTTGATCACGCCGCCCTTGCCCGCGGCGTCACGGCCCTCGAAGAGAACGACGAGCTTCCCGCCGTGCGCCACGGTCCAGTCCTGCAATTTCACCAGCTCGGACTGGAGGCGGAAGAGTTCCTTGAAATAAACCGACCGGAATGCGGCATCGCCCTTCCGTCCGCCGGCCATGCCCGCGCCCGGGCCTTGGGTTTCCTCCAGCTCGAGCTCGAGTTCCTCGTCGAGATTGTCCAGGATTTCCTCCCGGATTTTGGCGTCCATCGCGGCGTGTTCGTGTGTGTCCATATGGGAAAACCTCAGCGGGCGCTGAGAAGGGCGATGGCATTGAGGGTGCCGGCGAAGAGCATGGCACCGAGGAAAATGCAGACCGGCAGCGTGAGGACCCAGGCGAGGATGATGTTGCGGACGGTTTCCATTTGCACGCCCGAGCCGTTGGCGGCCATGGTGCCCGCGATACCCGAGGAGAGGACATGCGTGGTGCTGACCGGGAGGCCGAAGTGGTCGCCGGCCAGGATGGTGGCCATGGCGACGGCTTCAGCCGAGGCGCCCTGCGCGTAGGTGAGGTGGCTCTTGCCGATTTTCTCGCCCACGGTTTTCACGATGCGCTTGTAGCCGATCATGGTGCCGAGCCCGAGGGCCAAGGCGACGGAAATTTTCACCCAATCGGGGATGTAATTCGTCACGGCATCGGCGTGTTTGGCGAGCGCGCGCTCCTTTTCGAGAACGCCCGGCGCGATGTCGAGTTTGCCGGCTTTGTCGAGTTTCGCAACGGCCTTCGAGACAAGGTAGAGGTCGGTGCGCAGGTCCCCGCGTTCGGCGGGCTGCAGGCTGGAGAACCCCTCCGCCGCCGACAGCCGCGAGGAGATTTCCCCGCACATGCCGGCGAGGCCCGCGAAGACGGCCGGCGAGGGTTTGCCCTCCGGCTTGATGAATGAGGCGAGCGTGTCGTTCGCCTCCTTGCCGGAGAGTTCGATGCCGTCGGCGGCGGATTGGAACACGGCGGCCATTTCCGCGGATTCCTTCGCGAGGCCAGTGACCGCCTCCCGGCTGGCGCCCATGTTGAGCGCGTATGTGCCGGGCAGGATCCCCACGAGAATGAGGACGATCAACCCCATGCCCTTCTGGCCGTCGTTGGACCCGTGCGCGAAGCTCACGCCGGTGCAGGTGAGCATGAGGATGCCGCGAATCCACAGCGGCGGCGCCTTGCCCTTCTCGGGGGCCTCGAAAAGCTTCGGGTTTTTGACGGCGATGCGTATGGCGATGAGCAGCAGCGCGGCCGCACTGAACCCGACCACCGGCGAAACCAGCAGGGCCATGCCCACATCCTGCGCCTTCGCCCAATTCACGCCGTCGGTCACCGAATTCGATGGTCCCATGAGCGCGTTCGCCACGCCCACGCCGATGATTGAGCCGATAAGCGTGTGCGAACTCGACGCCGGCAACCCCAACCACCAGGTGCCCACATTCCACACGATCGCCGAGACGAGAAGGGAGAAAACCATCGCGAAGCCCGCGGCCGACCCCACATTCAGGACGAGTTCCACCGGCAACAGCGCGACGATGCCGAATGCCACGGCGCCGGATGAGGTGAGGACGCCGATGAAATTCCAAGTCCCCGACCACACCACGGCCGGCGTGGGTTTGAGCGTGTTCGTGTAGATGACGGTCGCCACGGCGTTGGCCGTGTCGTGGAAGCCGTTGACGAATTCGAACCCGAGCGCCATGCCGACCGCGAGTGCGAGGAAGGTGTAGGTAAGGAGCGTCGGGTCAGTGTAGGCCGAAGCAAGAATTTCCATGGGACCGCAATCCCTGCCAAACCCCCTGCTTCCGCCGCAACGGGGAGTTTGTGACAATTTTGACGAATTCAGGAGAGGCCGAGCGCCTTGGCGATTGTTTTCGCTGTGAGCGCGCCGCTTTGCAGCGCGCCTTCCATGAAGCCCTTGAACGCGAGATTTGTGTATTCGCCCGCAAAATACATCCGCCCCGCGTGGGCGGTTTGGTAGTTGGGATAGACTTCGGTGACCTGGCCGAGCGTAGGACTCGAGTAACCGCACTGCGTCCATTTTTCCTCCGGCCATCCGGCGAAGATGCCTTTCTCGAAGGCCTGCGTGTAACCGGGGTAGATTTTTTCGAGGCGTTTCGCAAATTCCTCTGTGCGCTCGGCGGCGGGAAAGGCGAGGCATTCCTCCGCCGCGCGGCCGCCGGAAAAAACAATCAGGCATTCGGGTTTGTCCCGGTCGGTGCGCTGGTCTGCGGTGCCGTTCCAAGTCCAGCCGATCTCGGAATCAGATAGCGAATCCGGTGCGAGGCCTTCCTTCGCCCAGAATGGCGAAGAAACTTTCGAGAGGTATTTGATCGCTGGGCCGCAATTCACGGCGCAACCCTCTGGCAGCGGGGGATCGATGCGAAAATTCCGCCACGCGGGGGGCGGCACGGTGAGCACCACAAAATCGGCCTCGTGCGAAACGCCGTTCGCATCCTTCACGATGGCTCCGTCCTCCCTCAGCCCGATCTCCGCCACCGGGCGGCCGAGGTGGATGTTTTCCTCCCCCACGGCCTCGGCGAGTTGGAAAGCGAGTGATTGGCTGCCGCTCTCGCAGCGGAAAACCTCGGACTCTGTCCAATACCGCTCGAATCCCCCACCGGCGATTGAGCAGAGGAGCGCGAGATAGCTGGCGCGATCCGGCTGCATGACATTGTCATTGGCCAGCGCGGCCAAGGCGGCCGCGCGGACCTTCGTGGAAACATCCCAGCGCGATGCCACTTCAGCGATGCTGGTGTGGTCCAGCGCCTTCACATCTTCACCCGCCCACGGGGTTTCGAGATCCACCTTCCGCGCGTCAGCGTTCATGAGTGAAAGGGCGGAATCCATTTCCTCCCAGAGCGCGTCCACCTCATCGCTCGGAACGCGTCGGCCGTTCAGGAAAATCGGGGCTTCCGCATCCTCCTCCTCGGTGACATCGCGCATACGCAGCCCGAAATGCTTCGCGTAGTGCAGCCAGGTCGGATGGTTCGAGCCGATCAACTCGGCACCCGCCTCGACCAGCGATCCGTCGATGAAATTGTCCAGCGAGTGCACACGACCGCCGACACGGTTGCGGGCTTCAAGGACGGTGACGCCTGCCCCCGCCCGCTGGAGTTGCCAAGCACAGGAAAGGCCGGCGAATCCCGCGCCAACCACCACCACACGGGGCTTGAGTTTTTCGGGCCGCCCGAACGCCGCCGCGGGAAGCATGAGACCAGCACCCGCGGCGAGTGTGAGTTCCACAAAGCGGCGGCGGGACATACCACCCGGCGCGGCCCCGGCAGCTCGGGCGATGCGGGAAATTTGGCGGGGTTTCATCAGATCGGAAAAACAGTGGCAACAGGCGATGTGCGAAGCAATCCACCACAGAAATGCGGCTTGTAAAAATCCAAGGCGACTTCCAAGTATCCGGTTGAAAGCACGCTCCATTCCGCATGGTCGAAAAAACACTCCACGATATCCGGATCATCGAGACCAAGTCCGTCCTGATCGAGGACAAGCGCGTCAAACTCGATCCCGTGGAAAGCACCCTCGCGGCAAAGGTGGAGGAGTGCATCGGCATTCTTGGCAAAAGCAGCATCATCACCCTCGAGGTCGTCACGGAACTTCTCGCCCAAGGCCAACTGCGCCTCCAATTCAAAGACTACTCCGAACTCGTCGAACTCGCCGACAAGCGCGACATCCACACCCTCGCTGGCGCCGCAAAAGCCTACGAGGAATACATGGCGGGACTCCACGGCTACCGCCACCGCCCGCCCAGCATCGGCGAGACCACCCAGCGCATCCGCGTCCAGGCCCCAAAGGTCGAACTCCCGAAGCCGAAACCGCGCCGCAGCGGGCGCGAAGCCACCGCCTCACCCCTAATCCCCGCCCCCGTGAAAAAACTCATCAAGCGCATCCGGATCCCGATCATCCCCCAAAAAAGCCCATCCGATTCGTAGTGGAGTTTCGGACCCTTGCGGACTAATCTTGCTCGATGCCCCGACGCGCCACCGATGCCGCCGAAGCGCCCACGGCGCGTGACGCCATCCGCCGCTGGCTCGTGCCAGCACTTCTCCTCTCGCTCCTCCTCCACGCGCTCTTCTACGGATGGTCGAAAAACATCCCGGTCGAAAGCATGAGCGATTCGTTCTACGAAAAAATCGTGCCCCGGACCTTCCATTTGGAGCGCGTGGACATCGACCCGAGCCTGCTTGAACCCGAGCCTGACCCGCAAACCTCGCTTGTGACTCCACGCCCCATCGAACTCCCCGAGGAAAAAATCACCTTTGAAACCAGCGCGCCCGCCGACTCCAAATCCCCCCCGCGCCTCGACACCGCGCTCCTCAAAGAAAAACCCGAAATCCCAGCCTCACCACACTCCGCCCCCGGCAGCCCGCTGCCCGCCTCCGACGATGCCCTCGCCCGAGAACTCCTTGCGGAACTCCCCGCCATCGTCGCCTCGACCCCGCAACCCGGCAGTGCGGCTTCCATCGCCCCTCCCGCCGGCACCACGCCACAGGAAGCACCGGGCTTCAGCGATCTCGATGCCCTCCTCGCACGCACAGGCCCGCTCACGCCGGACACCGCCCCCATCCTCATGCCCGCCGATCTCCTGTTCGAATACGACGCCCACGAACTGCAACCCCAGGCGCTCGGCAGCCTGAAAAAACTCGGCACCCTCCTCAAACGCAACCCAAGCACCCGCTTCCTCATTGAAGGCCACACCGACTCGTTCGGACCCGACGACTACAACCTCCGCCTCAGCCTCCTCCGCGCGGAATCCGTTAAAAACTGGCTCGCGTCCGAGTTCGGCATCCCGGCCGAATCCATTTCCACGCGCGGATTCGGAGAGTCCCGCCTGGCCGCATCCGGCACGGGCACCATCGAGGAACAAGGCATCAACCGGCGCGTCGAAATCGTCATTCTGGGGGAAACTCCGTGATTCCCCCCACCGCGCAAGAACAGGAAAAATCCCTCGCCCGCCAAAAGCCAGGCGGCGACAAAACCATCATCCGCTTCAAGGAATTTCGCCGCACCGAAGAGGAGCGCCTCCGCGAATGGCATCTCGCCGGCGGCGGGGGCCGCGAGGTCGCCCGCGCCCGCGCCGAGATGGTCGATGCCCTGCTCCTCGATCTCCTGCAAGCGATCTCCGCCGAAGTCCTCTCGAAGCCGCTCGCCGGCCGCCTGTGCCTCGCGGCCTTCGGCGGCTACGGCCGCCGCGAACTCACCCCGCTCAGCGATGTGGACATCCTGTTCCTCCTGCCGAAGGCAAAAGCCGACAAGGAGGTCGAGGAACTCATCCGCCGCACCGTCGTCGCCCTTTGGGACATTGGCTTCAAGGTCGGGCAGGCCACACGCTCGATCACGGAAGCGGTTGAAAAAGCCAACGAGGACCCGGTCACCAAAACCTCGATGCTCGAATCCCGCTTCCTCGCGGGGGAGCGCGAAATCTTCAACCGGTTCCGCGAGCGCTTCCTCGACGAATGCGTCCGCGGCCGGGCCGAGGCCTACATCGCCTGGCGCCTCGCCAACCAGGCCGAGATGCGCGCCAAATACGGCCGCACCGTCTTCATGCAGGAGCCGAACATCAAAAACGGCGCCGGCAGCCTCCGCGACTACCAAAGCCTCCTCTGGGTCTCCCAATTCAAACTCGGCGCCAACTCCACCGCGAAGCTCGCCGAGGCCAAAATCCTCCGCGACTCCGAACGCCGCGCGCTCGACAAGGCCTACGACTTCCTCCTCCGCGTCCGCGCCCAGATGCAATACATCAACGGCCGCTCGGCCGATCTCCTCACCCTCCAGCTCCAGGGCCGCGTCGCGCAGGCGCTCGGCTACCCGCAAAAAAACATCCTCCGCAAGGTCGAGGCCTTCATGCGCGACTACTACGGCCACTCGCGCACCATCTACCTCACCACCGAAGCCGCCCTGCGAAAAATGAACGCCGCCCCGGCCGCGAAGCCGCCGGCCATCCTCCGCCTCCTCGGCGTGCGCCAAAAAACCGAGCGCCTCGACCGCTTCACCATCCGCGGCGGGATGCTCGAGCCCGACTCGCGCGAGATTTTCAACGACGACCCCTACCGCCTGCTCCGCGCCTTCCACCACGCGCAGGTCCGCCACCTCACCTTCCACCCGGAACTCGCCGACCTCGTCTCGCGCCGCCTGCACCTCATCGACCGCACATTCCAATACTCCCGCTCCGCCCGCGAAACCTTCCTCGCCATCCTCGCGCGCAAGGGCGAGGTCGGCCCCACTCTCCGCCTCATGCACGACCTCGGCGTCCTCGGCCGCTACATTCCCGAGTTCGGCGCCCTCGA
>JBMOIA010000021.1:0-11881 GCA_049317565.1 Terrimicrobiaceae bacterium
ATCAATAACAACCGGGTTTTCAGGGCGAGGTTCGAAAAATACCTGAACGCCCCGCCCGCGACGGGCGAGGCGGATGTTGCCTACCGGAAAACGATCGACCGGATTCTCGAACTGCTCGCGCCGGGGAATGCGACGAAGCAGAACATCGACGAGGCGTTTGGGTTGTTGAAAAAGGCCTCCGCCTACCGCGACGATGCGAACCTCTGCCGGACGATGTCGGATGCGATCCACGCGGCGCGGACGAGTTTGGGAACGATCGAGCGGATCAAGCGCGAGAACATCGCTCTCGAGAAAGAGCGGAAAACGGCCGAGTGGAACAACCAGATGGCGGCGCGTTTCAGCACTCTCGGGATGGGCGGCAGCGGGAATGCCTCGGCCGTTCTCGAAGAGAACCGGCGGATCGAGCGCGATGCCAAGCTTGCCACGGCGCGGCGGCAACTCGCGGATGTCGGTCAGACGATCGAGAACAACAAGCTGCGGATCGCGATGCTCGAAATGACGACGAAGGGTCACCTGCAGGCGCTGATCATGCAGTATTTCGCCACGCGGCGGTTCGAGCATGTGATCATCGCGAACCGGTTCTACCGCGCGATCTACACGGACGGGGACAACTCGATCGATGTTTACAAGCGGATGGTCGAGTCGCTGCCGGTGAACAAGGATGCCGGGCAGGCGAAGATCAGCGCGGAGTTCGACCCGAGGGTTTCGGCGGGAACGGCGATGCCCGCGCAGGATGTCGGTGCGGGGGCCGGAGCCGGCGGCAACGGGACGAGTGTGAATGTTTACAACAATGTCCAGCCGGCGCCGGCGGGGAGTTCGTTTTCGGCGCGCGGGGTGAAAATGGGGTTGGAGAACTTCGGCGTCGAGAGCCTGACCGGCGGTGCGGCGGTGGCGGCGCAGACGATCAGTCGGCTGGTGAGTTCGTTGAGCCAGATCGACAGTTTGGCGAACGAGGCGATCCGCGATGTGAACGAGGGGGTGGAGGCCTACAAGTTTCTCCTCGAGCAGGGCGAGATGCAGAGTGCGACAGAGCGGCTTGCGGAGACTTTCGCGCTCGGGGAATACATGCCGAGCGTGCGGCTGCTGCCGCGCGAGGACAAGAGGCGCGCCCTGGAATTCACGCAGAAAAGCAATGAACTGCTCGCGGCGCTTGAGGTTAACGACCTCACGCGTGCGGAAAAACTGGTGAACGAAATCCAGGGAACCGCGAAGGATTTCGACAGCAGCAAGCCGCTGGCGAAAATCGAAACGGCGAAAACGATGAGTGCGATGCACCTCGCAAAGGCGCGGAACGCGGCGGTCTCGGGCGACAAGGCAGGGATGGAATCTGAATTGCGCGCGGCGGCGGAAATCTGGCCGAGGAACCCGGCGCTCTCCGAGATGGGAACGGCAATTTTCCAGCAGACCGATGTGCAGCAGGGCGCGATCAATGATTTCGATGCGCTCATGAGCCAGAAAAACTATCGGGGGATTTTCGAGGACAAGGAGCGGTTCATCGCGGCGGCGGCGATGTTTCCGGAAAAACAGGAGGAGTTGAAGGGCGTGCTCGAGCGCATGGGGAAGGTCGAGGCGGCGATCCTGAAAGCGCAGGAGATTTCCTCGCGCGGGGATCCAGCGGGGGCTTGGGAGAGCGCGGAGTCCGCCTACAAGGAATTCCCCGAGGACAACAAACTGAACCAGCTGCGGGCAGACCTCACGACGCAGGCGTCGGACTTTGTCTATGCAGTTAACAAGGCGGGCGAGATGGAAAAGGCCGGGCGGCCGGGCTCGTCTTTGGCGTGGTATTTGAAGGCGCGGGAGAAGTATCCCGCGAGCCGCTTCGCGCGCGACGGGATCGAGCGGGTGGGCGCGCAGGTTTTGCCGGAAGCGAAGTAGGATCGGGCCATGAAAGGGCGTATCCTGCTGGTGGACGGGCACAGTATGGTTTTCCAATGGCCGGACCTGGCGGCGTTGCATGCGAGGAACACGGCGGCGGCGCGGGGCGAGTTGGTGAGGATGCTCACTGGTCTGCAGGATTTTTCGGATTGGACGGTGGCGGTGGTTTTCGACGGGCGCGGTCCGAAGGCGACCAGTGATGGTGAGAAGGGCGGGGTGGCGGTTTTTTATTCCAAGTCCGGGCAGAGTGCGGACTCGGTGATCGAGCGGCTGGCGGCGAAATACTCGCGCACGCACGAAGTCACTGTGGCGACCGAGGACCATGCGGAGAGGACGACGGTCGAGGCGTTCGGGTGCATCGCGATCGGTGCTGATCGGCTACGGGAAGAGATCGAGCGGGCGGGGAGCGATTTGAGGGAGAAGTTTTCGCGCAAGGGGCGCTGACGGGCTTTTGCTTCCACGCCGCGCCGGGGGCGGTTATTTTTTCCCGCGATGGTGACAGTGGAAAAACTCACGCGGCGCTTTGGCGGTTTCACTGCCGTGGATTCCGTGGACTTCGCAGTGGGCAAGGGCGAGATCGTTGGTTTCCTCGGTCCGAACGGGGCGGGGAAGACCACAACGATGCGGATGCTCGCGGGGTTCCTGCCGCCGACGAGCGGGCGCGCCGAGGTGGCGGGGTTCGATGTTTTTTCGCAATCGCTGCGGGCGCGGGAGCACATCGGCTACATGCCGGAGAATGTGCCGCTCTACACGGACATGCGCGTGGAGGAATACCTGCGCTACCGGGCGGCGTTGAAAGGCGTGCCGCGCCGGAGGCTGGCGGAGCGGATCGGCGATGTGCTCGAGTTGTGCGGTCTGGTTGATTCGCGGCGGAAACTGGTCGGGCATTTGTCGAAAGGCTATCGGCAGCGCGTAGGGCTGGCGGATGCGATGGTGCACGAGCCCGAGCTTCTGATCCTCGACGAGCCGACGATCGGGCTCGATCCCAATCAGGTGCGGGTGGTGCGGAGCCTGATCCGGAATTTGCGGCGGCACCACACGATCCTTCTTTCCACGCACATCCTGAGCGAGGTCGAGATGCTGTGCTCGCGGGTGATCATCATCAACAAGGGCAAGGTCGAGGCTTTGGATACTCCGCAAAACTTGCGTCAGCGACTCGGGCGTGCCGGGAAAATTTTGTTCGATGCGGTGGTGCCCGATGCGCGAGCGGCTGCGGGGGCATTGCGTGGACTTGCGGGGGTGCGGAGCGTCGAGGCGCGGGCGGACGGGGACTGGACGGTTTTCGAGGTGCAGGCCGAATCGGACAACGATCCGCGCGAGGCGCTCTACAATCATGCCGTGGAAAACCGCTGGCGGGTGCGGGAGATCAGTCGCCCGCCGGTGACGCTCGAGGAGGTTTTTGCGGAAGTCACGAGCGGGGAGGAGGGGCGGTGAGGAAATTTTGGATCCTGTTCGGGCGCGAGGTTTCCAGCGCCTTCCGGCAACCGCTCGCCTATGTGGTGCTGTTTTTCTTCCTGCTGGTGACGGGATTCAATTTCCAGGCCGGTGTGACGCTGCTGAACCAAGGCGAGTCCACAACGACGATGGTCGAGGCGTTTTTCAACACGGTGTATTTCTGGTTTCCGTTCACTCTGGCGTTTCCGCTGATCACGATGCGGGTGTTTGCTGAGGAGGCGCGCTCGGGCACGATCGAGGTGCTGATGACAGCGCCGGTGCGGGACTTGCAGGTGGTTTTGGCGAAATACGCGGGTTGCGTCTTTTTCTTCGCGGTGCTGTGGGCGCCGAGCGCGATTTATTTCATCATGTTCCGGCAGATCGTCGGAATCGATCCGGGGTCGGCTGTGGGGAGCTATGTGGGCGCGTATGCCATGCTCGTGCTGATGGGGATGTTTTTCATCTCGATCGGTTGCCTGGCATCGGCGCTGACCGATAACCAGATCGTGGCAGCGATCATGACCTTTGCGGCGATCCTGTTTCTCTTTTTCATCGGCCTGCTTTCGTTTCTGCTTCCGGCGAGCGGGAGCTTCCTGCGCGAGGCGACCTATTATTTTTCTCCGATCGAACACATGATGGATTTTTCGAGGGGGATCTTCGACACGCGTCCGGTGGTCTTTTACCTCACCTCAACCCTGGCGGCGCTCTTTGCGCTGTTCCATGTCTTCCAATACCGCCGATGGAAAGCGTGAAGCCGCCGCGGACGGGCATCCGCATCGGGATCGGGTTGCAGGTGGTTTCCGTGATCGCGATTTATGCGATGGCGAACTATCTGGGTTTTTTCCACTACGAGCGGCGGGATTTTTCCCGGTCGCAGCGGTTCGCGCTGGCGGGGCAGACGCGGGAGGTTTTGAAGGAATTCAAGAAGCCGCTCGGGATCACGGTGGTTGCTTCGCCGACTTTTTTTTCGCCGGTGGCTCCGATCCTCGGCGACCTGCGCGGGTTGTTGAACGAGGTCGTGTTCGCCAAGCGCGAGGGGGTGCGGGTCGAGTATGTGGATCCGGTGAGGAACCCCACGCGGATGCAGGACCTGAAGGCGAAATACAACCTTTCGGGCTTCGACAATCTTGTGATCATCGAGTCGGACGGGCGTCATCGGACGCTGGAAATCGCGGAGATGGGGGAGTTCGACATGTCGCCCGTGGCGGCGGGCGGTGCGCCGGTGCTGCAGGCGTTCCGCGGCGAGCAGGCGTTGACCTCGGCGCTGATCGGATTGCTGAAGCCTGACAAGGAGAAGGTTTATTTTCTGGAAGGGCATGGCGAGGCGGCCGCCGCCGGGGAGATGTCGGATTTTTTGGAAGCCATCGGGCGGCAGAATGCAAAAATCGACAGGCTCTCGCTGGCGGCGCGGGATACGGTGCCGGAGGATGCGTCGGCAATCGTGGTGGCCGGGGCACGCAATGACCTCGATGAACGCGAAGCCTCCGTGTTGGCGGCTTGGCTGCGACAGGGCGGGAGGATGTTGATGCTGCTCGACCCGAATGCGGAAACGCCGCGCTTGCGGGGCTTGGCGGCGTCGGCCGGGATTGTTCCGCGGAACGACCGCGTGCTGCGGTTGATCGAGTTGCCGTTTGCCACAGGAATCCTGCGCGATGTGACGGGGCAGGTTTTGCCGAATACTGAAGTCGTGCGGCGACTCGACATGATGAACATCCTGTTTCCCGGAGCGACCCAATCGCTGGGCGCGGATCCGAAATTGGCGGAATCCGAGAAAATCCTGGTGCGCCCGCTCGTGCAGGCTGCCGAGGAATTTTGGGGCGAGACCGACTACGCGCCGAACCAACCGGGCGGCGTCTCCTACGAGGACGGTGTCGATTTTGGACAACCCATCGTGATCGCCGCCGCGGCGGACAGGGACGGCGTTGAGGACGATCGCTTGGATATCCAATCCTCGCGGCTGATCGTGGTGGGCTCGGTGCAATTCGCGATGAATGCGTCGCTGACGAGGCAGGGTTTGGATTTCCTTGTCGGCTGCGTGAACTCGCTGATCGACCGGGAATCGGTCTCCGGCGTTCTGCCGAAAACGGTGTCCCGGTTTGCGCTGAATTTGACGCAGGAGCAGATGTCCCAGCTCGCGCTGGTGGTGATGGTCGGCGTTCCAGCGGGTGCGGCGGCGCTTGGTTTCCTCGTCTGGCTGAGGCGGCGGAAATGAACAGGGCGGCGACGCTTTTCCTGCTGCTGCTGGCGACGATCGCGGTGGTGCTGGTCTTAACGACCGAGCAGTTCCGCACCTCGCCGGAGTGGAAGTTGCAGCCGGGGTCGAGGCTGTTCGATGTGGATGCCGAAACGATCCAAGACATCCGCCTGCAGAACGGGGATCGCACGGTGATGCTCTCGCAGAGGGATGGGAGGTGGATCGTTTCCGACGGGTCTGTGGATGACGAGGCGGCGCCGGAGGCGGTGCGGGCGATCCTGCGCGCGGCGGAGGACACATTGGTTTACGACCGGATCGACGGGGATGAACTCGCGGACGACAAGGGGCTCGCAGCCTATGGGGTTTTGAAGAGCGCGATGATGTTCGACTTCGGCAATGACCGGCCGAACAAACTGTATTTCGGAAAATCCGGCGCGGATCCCTCGCGGGTTTATGCGTCGTTCCATGGTTCGCGGACCGTTTATTTGATCGACGACAAACTCATGAGGCTCGCGATGCTGCCGCCCGATGCTTTCCGCGACCGGCGTGTGGTGCCGATGGATCCCGAAAAGGTGAGCGAAGTTGCGATTCGGGACAAAAATACGGTGGTCTCCCTGAAACGCGATGGCGATGCGTGGAGGATTACGCGGCCGATTTCCGCCCCGGCGGATCCGCGGGCGGTGGAGGAATTGCTCGCGGGACTGGCGCGGATGAGGTTCGAGGAATTCGGCATCGGCGGCGGGGCGCCGCAGGAATTGGAAAGCGACATCGAGATTCGGGTGATCGAGGAAGGACGGGGGGAGCCGTTGGTCGCCAGTTTTGGCGCGGCTTCGGCAGAGGGAAAAGTGGCGGGGCGTCTGGAGCCGCGGGGCGTTTCCGTGGTGATTGGCGAAAGTTCCCTGCGTGCGGCTCGGGTTGATTTGGATTCGTTGAGAGACCGGGCCCTTCTGCGCGTGAACGCGGATTTCATCGATCTTGTGAGGTTCCCCGGCGGCACGGAGTGGCGGCGCGGGAAGGAAGACGGCAAAATTGCCGGGTTGGCGAAAGAGTTGCAACAGGTGCGGGTGCAAAGATTCCAGGCCGCAACGCCCTCGGCGCTCGAGGAGGCGGGAATCACCGGGACAGGCGGCGTTTTGGAATTGGTTTCGGTGTTGTCCGAAAATACGCCCGAGGCGCCAGCGGGGGAGCATCCGGTGGCGGCGTTCCGCATCGGCAAACCGCAGGACGACGGCACGCTGCCGCTCCATGCGGCGGGCGCGCCCGAGATCGTTTTTATCCCGGCCGGATTTTTGGACGCGCTGCCGAAGCCCTGAAGAGGGTTGTCATCGCGGGGGAAGTCGGGTTTTCTGACGCGCTCTCTATCATGACATCCGCTGAAATCCGCCAGTCGTTCCTCGATTTTTTTCGCCAGAAGGGGCACACGGTCGTGCCTTCGTCGAGCCTCATGCCCGACTCGCCGAATTTGCTGTTCACGAATGCCGGGATGAACCAGTTCGTGCCGATCTTCCTCGGGCAAAAGCCGGCCGATGTTTCAAAATGGGCTGGCGCTTTGCCAGGAAGCGACACGCGGGCGGCGGACACCCAGAAGTGCATCCGTGCCGGCGGCAAGCACAACGACCTCGAAGATGTCGGGCTCGACACCTACCACCACACCTTTTTCGAGATGCTCGGGAACTGGTCGTTCGGCGACTATTTCAAAAAAGAAGCGATCGAATGGGCATGGGAGCTGGTCATCGGGCGATGGAAATTCCCGCCGCAGCGGCTCTACGCCACGATTTACAATCCGGCCCCCGGCGATCCTGCCGAACGCGACGAAGAGGCGTGGAGTTTCTGGGCAGAGAAGTTCCTCGCAGCCGGACTGGACCCGCAGGTGCACATCGTCAACGGCAACAAGAAGGACAATTTCTGGATGATGGGAGAGACCGGTCCGTGCGGCCCGTGTTCGGAATTGCATGTGGACCTGACCCCGGCAGGCGACACGGGCGGGGCATTGGTCAATGCCGGGAGCCCGCTGTGCATGGAAATCTGGAACCTGGTTTTCATCCAATTCAATGCGAATGCGGACGGCAGCTTTTCGCCGCTGCCCGCACGCCATGTGGACACGGGGATGGGCTTCGAGCGCGCCACGGCGATCATTCAAGGCACGAAAAACCTCACCGATTTTGAAAACGCACGGATCTCGAATTACGAGACCGATATTTTCCGCCCGTTGTTTGACGAGTTGGAAAAACTGAGTGGAAAAACCTACGGGTCCACGCTGCCGAAAGCAGGCTCCACCGGAGACACGCAGCAGGAGTGCGATGATGTGGCGTTCCGCGTGATTGCCGACCACATCCGGACGCTTTCTTTTGCGGTGGCTGACGGCATCCAGCCCGGGAATACCGATCGGAACTATGTCCTGCGGCGCATCCTGCGGCGTGCGGTGCGCTACGGGCGCTCCCTCGGAATGCGGGAGCCGTTTTTTTACAAGCTCGTGGATGTGCTGGCGCGGACGATGGGCGGTGTTTTTCCGGAACTGCGGGCGCGGCAGAAGCACATCGAGCAGGTGTTGCGGATCGAGGAGGAATCGTTCAACCGCACGCTCGACAAGGGCATCGCGATGTTCAACGAGGAGGCGGCGAAGGGGGATATTTCCGGGGAGTTCGCTTTCAAGCTCTATGACGAGCAGGGCTTCCCGCTCGACCTGACCGAACTCATGGCTCGCGAGCGGGGAATCCGCGTGGACTCCGCGGGGTTCGAGAAGTTGATGGAGGTCCAGCGGGCGAGGGCACGCGCGGCGCAGAAGAAGGAGGTCATCGAACTCTCCGAGATCGGCGCCGGTGGGGCGACTGCCTTTTCGGGATACGAAAGCCTCAGCGGCAAGGCGCGCGTTTTGGATGTGGCCTCCGTGAAAGGGCGGACGGCCGTGCTCCTCGACGGGAGCACATTTTACGCTGAGATGGGCGGTCAGGCCGGCGACACCGGCGAGATTCGCAGCGGCGGGCATTCCTGGCGGGTCGTGGACACGCGCAAGGCCGGCAACACCTTTTTGCATTTCCTGGATTCCGGCGACGCGCCCCTCGTGGGTAGCGAGGTCGAGATCGAGGTGGACCGGGTTCGGCGTGTGGCCATCGAGCGCCACCACACCGCCACGCACCTCCTCCACTGGGCGCTGCACGAGGCGGTTTCGAAAGAGGCGACGCAGAAGGGATCATCTGTCTCGCCGGAGAAACTGACCTTCGATTTCAACAGCGCGGCGCTGACGCCCGAGCAGTTGGCGCGCGTGGAGGAATTGGTCAACGAACGGATTTTGGCGAACGACACGGTTTCGTGGCGCGAGGTTCCCTACGCGGAGATCAAGGGGCGCGGGGATGTCATGCAATTTTTCGGCGACAAATACGGCGAGACGGTCCGCGTTGTGCAAGTCGGGGGCGCGGCAGGTTCGTTGGACGGATATTCCATGGAATTGTGCGCCGGAACGCATGTGCGCGCGACCGGGGAGATTGGGTTGTTCCGTATTTTGGGCGAGGCGGCGGTGGCTGCAGGCGTGAGGCGCATCGAAGCCGTGGCCGGCATGGAGGCGTTGCAAATCACGGCGAAGGAATCCGCGCGTCTGCGGACCCTTGCGGGAATGCTGAACTCCCCCGAGGCGGAGATCGAACGGAAGCTTGAGGCGTTGCTCGCTCGGGAAAAGGAATTGGACAAGGCTCTGAAAGCGGCACGCGCAAGGGAGGCTGCGGGCAAGGCGAAGGAACTTGTGTCCGGGGCTGAATCCGTCAATGGGGTTCCGTTTGTGTCCGCCAACCTCGGCGCGGTGGATGGCGATGCGCTCCAATCCACGCTCGAAGCGATGAAGGGAACTTTCGACGGCGTGGCGGTCCTGGCTGGATCGTCCAACGGGGCGGTGTCTCTGGGTGCGTTTGTTTCGCCGGGGTTCACCGCGAAATTCCAAGCCGGCAAAATCATCCAGGCGATCGCGCCGGTTGTTGGCGGCAAGGGCGGAGGCAAACCCGACATGGCGCGCGGCGGCGGCAAGGATGTTTCCAAGGTTCCCGAGGCCCTGGAAAAAGCCCGAGGCCTGATCGTTTAGCGACCACGGTGCCTGCCCCTGCAAAAATGACCTTGCAATACTCGGGTGTTTCCCTAATTTCCCCGTCCCGCTGATTCCCTGCGGGACAAACACCAAACAGCTCTTTTCAGAATATGGCAGCTACCAACACACAAAAAATTCGAATCCGGCTGAAGGCATTCGATTATCGCATTCTCGACGCCTCCGCGCAGGAGATCGTTGAAACCGCCAAGCGCACCGGATCCAAAGTCACTGGACCGATCCCTCTCCCGACCCGCATCGAGCGCTTCACTGTCAACCGCTCGCCCCACGTGGACAAAAAGTCCATGGATCAATTCGAGATCCGCACCCACAAGCGCCTCCTCGACATCGTCGAGCCCACTTCCAAAACCGTTGACGAGCTTCGCAAGCTCAACCTGCCCGCCGGCGTCGACATCACCATCAAAATCTAACCACCATGAGCATCGGACTCCTCGGTAAAAAAATCGGCATGACCCGCCTTTATGACGACAAGGGTCGCGCCACGCCTGTGACTGTCATCGAAGCCGGCGGCAATCGCATTCTTCAGGTCAAAACCGCCGACAAGGATGGCTACGCGGCCGTTCAGGTTGGCTATGGTGACCAAAAGCCCCAGCGCATCGGCAAGGCCATGACGGGGCACTTTGCAAAATCCTCCTCCACGCCCAAGCGGTTTATCCGCGAGTTCCGCCTTGCCGCGGGTGCCGCGGCTCCCGAATCAGTCGACCTTCCTGTGACGCACTTCGAGGCCGGCCAATTCGTTGATGTCATCGGCCAGTCGAAGGGCAAGGGGTTTCAGGGAACGATGAAAAAGCACAATTTCCATGGCCAGCCCATGACCCACGGTTCGACGATGCACCGCCGCAACGGCGCCATCGGCAACCGCTCCACTCCGGGTCGCGTTTGGAAGAACATGGGCATGCCCGGTCACATGGGCGACGAGCGCGTCACTGTCCAAAACCTCCGCATCCTTCAGGTGCGCGGTGAGGAGGGCGTTCTGGTGGTCGCCGGGGCCGTGCCCGGTGCGAACGGTTCGTTCGTCGTCGTCCGCCCGTCCAAGAAAAAGACCGCCGCAGCGGCCAAGAAATAACGATTTCCCGGTTGGATCCGGGTTTCATAGCGAAACGCCTGGGGGAGGAAACTTCCCCGGGCGTTTTGCTTTTCCACCTGCGATGCCCCGGTCCATTCACCGCGGCAAAGAAAAACCCCGCCGAAGCGGGGTTTCCCTGAAATTGTTGTTCCGGCTTCGGCTTACTTGCCGGCCTTTTCCTCGATGTATTTGATCACATCGCCGACGGACTGGAGCTTTTCAGCATCCTCGTCGGGAACCTCGACCCCGAACTCTTCCTCGAAGGCCATGACCAGTTCCACGGTGTCGAGGGAGTCGGCGCCCAAATCCTCGATGAACGAGGCGGAAGGGGTAACTTGTTCGGCGGTGACGCCAAGTTGCTCGACAATGATATCTTTGACTTTCTCTTCGATGGATTTTTCAGACATGTTTTTTGATGAGTTGCGGGTTGTGAGTAATGACCGCCCCTGCTTTTTGCAACAAGGAAATTGGGCAAATTGCTGGCCGGCGCGCTCAAACTTGCCGAAGCACAAATCTGGTCAAGACTTTTTCCAGTGAAACCATTCCTCTTTCAAGCCTCCACGCCGCTCGCGGCGCCGCCGGAAGCCGTTTTCGCCTTCCATGAAAACCCCCGCAACATCGCGCGCATCGCGCCGCCCTCGCTGCGAATCCAGTTGGTCGAATGCAACGAACATGCCGCGCCGGGTGCCGACTTCCGCATCCGCGCCTCGCAATTCGGGATGCCGATCGATTGGACCGGTCGGTGGGAAACAGTCGAGCCGCCGCGGTTGCTGGTGGATGTCTCGGTCCGCTCGCCATTCGCCCACTGGCGGCACAGCCACATTTTCGATCCGCATCCTTCGGGCACCCTGATGACCGACCGGGTGGAGTGTCTGCTCAAGGGCGGCCTTGCGGGTGCACTCGCCACACACATCGCCATGCCGTTGGTCTTTGCCGGAATGTTTCGGGCGCGGCACAACGCGACGCGCAAATTTTTCGCCGGTCAGTAGGAAACCTGCGGCGCGAGAACGTCGTGCCGCTGCGTCAACCTCCCGACGAACCGCTCCCAGCTTTCCTGCCCGGCGAGGATTTCGATTTCGACCCGCAGATAATAGATCGGCACTTCGGGATCCATGATGCGGGGAATGCGCACCGCGTCCTTTTCGGTGGTGAGGACGGCATCCACATTCCGCCGGGCGCAGCGGCGCACGAACCGCTCGATCTCCTTGAGCGAATAGCGGTG
>JBMOIA010000022.1:0-11558 GCA_049317565.1 Terrimicrobiaceae bacterium
AAATGGTCGAGGCCAATCTGCGCCTCGTCATCTCCATCGCCAAAAAATACACCAATCGCGGCCTTTCCTTCCTCGACCTCATCCAGGAGGGCAACATGGGCCTCATGAAGGCGGTCGAAAAATTCGAATACCGCCGCGGATACAAATTCTCGACCTATGCGACCTGGTGGATCCGCCAGGCCATCACGCGCTCGATCGCCGACCAGGCCCGCACCATCCGCATCCCGGTGCACATGATCGAGACGATCAACAAGCTCATCCGGGTCCAGAAGCAGCTCGTCCAGGAATACGGCCGCGAACCCACCCCCGAGGAAATCTCCGACGAAATCCAGCTCCCGGTCGAACGCGTGCGCGCCGTCCTCAAAATGGCGCAGCAGCCGATCTCGCTCCAAGCCCCCGTGGGCGACAGCGACGACACCAGCTTCGGCGATTTCATCGAAGACAAGGGCGCGGAAAACCCGGCCGACATGGCCGCGATCGTCCTCCTGAAGGACAAGATCAAAGATGTCCTCGAGACTCTCACCGAGCGCGAACGCCAGGTGCTCGAGCAGCGCTTCGGTCTCGTGGACGGCTACAGCCGCACACTCGAGGAGGTCGGCCGCCAGTTCAAGGTCACCCGAGAACGCATCCGCCAGATCGAGGCCAAGGCCCTAAGGAAAATGCGCCACCCCACCCGCATCCGGCAGCTCGAGGGATTCCTCGACGCGCACGAGATGTGATTTCCGCGCAACTTCCGGGCACCGCCCGTGTTTGATCCCGCATGAACGGCGAACTCCCCGAAAATGACGCACTCTGGCGTCTGCTCGGCAAAACCTCCGCCCAGCCGCAGGCGTCGCCATTCTTCGCGCGCAATGTCCTCCGCGCCATACGGCACTCCGGTTCACATCGCGACGGGCTTTTTCCCCGCTGGATTCCCGCCGCGGCCTTCGCCGCCCTGGCGGCTGCATTTACCCTCAGCCTCCTGCACTCCCCTGCCCCGCTGGATCCCGACTTCGCGGAGTTCTTCGACCGCGCCACGGGCATTGACGAACTCGTCCCCGATGGCGAGCCCACGCTCGCCTTGCTGGTCGAAAATTAGGATTTCCCGAACAAAGCGGTGACAATTGCCGCGGTATCCGAGAAGTCTTCGAAAAGGAAGTCGGGGCGGTGCCCGGCGAGCTCCGTGCGGCTGTAGATTCCGGTGGCGATGGCGACTGTGCGGGCGCCGATGGCGCGGCCGCACTCGATGTCGCGAGGAGTGTCGCCGATGACATAGATGGACTCCGGTGGAAAATCGATGCCGTGGCGGTCCAATGCCCGCGCCCGGGCGAAATGCCCGAGTTCATTGCGGTCGTGGTGGTCGTCGGAGAACGCCCCGAATTCGAAAAAGTGCCAGACGCCGAAATGCGCGAGCTTGATTTCGGCTCCGCGGACGAGGTTGCCGGTGAGCAGAGCGAGCACGCAATCGGGGCGGACTGACAGGACTTCGAGCAACTCGACAATGCCGGGGAGGATGCGGCCGTTGTGCCCGGCGAGGCGGCGGGGCAGGTGGTGGAGGTATTCGTCGAGAAGCGCGGCGGCGTTTTCGGGGGTGTGCGGAATGCCCGCCCTTTGCAGGAGTTCGGCGGCGATGCGGGCGTCGGTGGAGCCAGCCAGCACGACGCCGGAGAGGTCGTCCTGAATTCCGAACCGGGATTCCATAGCATCCTTCAGCGCCCCCTCGCCGGCGCCGCCGGAGGTGATGAGGGTGCCGTCGATGTCGAAAAGGAGGAGACGGCGGTCAGTTCCCTGCGGCGTCATCGACGTCATCGGCGTCCTCGGGCCCGTGGTCGTCGTGCGTGGGTTCCGGTTCGAGGATTTCGCCGTGCTTGGAAAATTTGCGGTGGCGCTTGTTGGCCGGGAGCGGGCTGAGGGTCATGCCGATCGCACGGCCGACGAGCTTGGGCTCCATGTCCACATGGGCCATGCCGGAGAGGTCGTCGCGCACGCGTTGAACGACCTGGAGGCCGAGTTCCTTGTGCGCCATCTCGCGGCCGCGGAACTGGAGCTGAACTTTCACCTTGTTCCCCTTGTCGAGGAAATCCTCGGCGTGGCGGATTTTCGTGAGGTAGTCGTGCGCGTCGATGTTCACGCGGAATTTGATTTCCTTCACCTTGCCGACCGAATGCTTTTTGTCCTTCTCCTGCTTGGAGAGGTCGTAGCGGAATTTACCGAAATCGACGATACGGCAGACGGGCGGCTGGGCGTTCGGCGCGATCTCCACGAGGTCGAGCCCCATCGAGCGGGCGCGGCGGATGGCCTCGTCGAGCCGCATGACGCCGATCTGTTCGCCCGTGGCGGCAATGACGACACGCACCTCCCGGGAGCGGATGCGTTCGTTGATGCGGATGTCGCGGATGTTAATAATGGCGAGATCCCCCTGCTGGATGCGGGCGCCGCGCGGACCCGCTTGAAAACACGATGCTCAGCATCGAACGAAACTCGATTCCATCGGGAAGGCGGACTTGAAAAACATCACGCGCACCATGCTGCGAATGCGGCCCTCTCCGCAAGAGGAAATTTGCGGAGCGCGCGATCCCGTGAGGGCCGCGTGGGAATGTCCAAGAGGCTCGGCCAAATCAGCGGGCGTAAAGTTCGACGACGAGCTGTTCGTTGACGATGGGATTGATCTCCACGCGGGTGGGGATGCGGACGACAGTGCCGCTGAGGTTGTCCTTGTCCACGAGGAGCCAGTCCGGGACGGTGACGATCTGCGTGAGTTCGAGGCCCCGGCGTGCGAGGCGGTTGGATTTGTCGGAACCCTTGACGGCAACGGTGTCGCCGGCCTTGAGGTTCATCGAGGAGATGTTTGTCTTGCGGCCGTTGACGGTGACATGGCCGTGGCCGACCATCTGGCGCGCGCCGCGGAGCGTTTTCGCAAATCCCATTTTGTGCACGACATTGTCGAGACGGGTCTCGAGGAGCTGGAGCAGGATCTCGCCGGTGACGCCGCGGCGGCGGCTCGCGATCTCGAAATAACGGCGGAACTGGCGCTCGAGGACGCCATATTGGTGGCGAAGTTTTTGTTTCTCCGCGAGCGCGGTGGCATAGTCACTCTGTTTGCGGCGGGAGCCCTTCGGGCCATGCATGCCGGGCGGGTAGTTTTTGTTTTCGAAAGCTCGGGGCGAGCCCGAGATGAGGACGCCGTAGCGGCGGCTGACCTTGGTTTTGGGTCCTGTGTAGCGTGCCATGGGAAGTTTTAAGTTTTAAGAATTGAGATTTAAGTTTCGTGATGCGCTGCCTTGCCGCTTGGGCTCAGACGCGGCGTTGTTTCGGCGGACGGCAGCCGTTATGCGGGATCGGGGTGACATCGCGGATGACGGTGACATCAAGCCCGATCGCCTGCATGGCGCGAATGGCGGACTCGCGACCAGAGCCGGGCCCCTTGACGCGGACCTCGACTTCCTTGAGTCCGTGTCCCATGGCCTGGCGGCAGGCGTCCTGTGCGACGAGCTGGGCCGCGTAGGCTGTGCTTTTGCGCGAGCCCTTGAAGCCGCACTTGCCGGCGCTGGACCAGCCGATGACGGCGCCGCGGAGGTCGGTGATGCTGACAATGGTGTTGTTGAAGCTGGCCTGAACATGGGCAATGCCGTGGCTGACATTTTTCGCACCCTTCGCCTTGACGATCTTGATGGGCTCGATGGTGTCGTCGAGCGAGATGCTGGCAGGTGCGGGAGTCCCTGCGGCGGCTGCCGGCGCGGCTTCCGAGGCTGCGCCCTTCTTGGCCTTGGGGGCTTTTTTGGCCGGGGCTTTTTTGGCCGGGGCGGCCTCTGCGGCAGGTGCCGCTGCGGGCGCTGCGGATTCTGTGGCCGGCGCGGCTTCCGCTGCCGGTGCGGCTGTGGCGGGTTCGGCGGGTGTCTGGTTTTCTTCGCTCATACGTTTTTTCGATTAAACTTTTCCGGCCTTGGCATCGGGGTTGCGCTGAACGCCGACGGTTTTGCGAGGTCCCTTGCGGGTGCGTGCGTTGGTGGATGTGCGCTGGCCGCGGACCGGGAGGCCGCGCCGGTGGCGGATGCCACGGTAGCAGTTGATCGCTTGGAGGCGCTTGAGGTTGCCCTGGACTTCGCGGCGCAGGTCGCCCTCGATCGGGATCTGGTTCGCGTGGATCGCGTGAATGATCGCGTTGAGTTGCTCGGGCGTGAGGTTTTTGGCGCGGACGTTGGGATCAATGTTCGCCTGCTCGAGAACTTTTTTGCTGTTGCTCGGGCCCATTCCATAAATGTAGGGAAGCGAGGCTTCGATGCGTTTGTCCCCGGGGATGTCTACTCCAAGTAAGCGTGGCATGGTGTGTGTTTTTTCGTGTGGCGGGCTCAGCCCTGTTTTTGTTTGTGACGCGGGTTTTTGCAGACCACGCGGATGACGTTCTGGCGGCGCACGATTTTGCACGCTTCGCAGAGGCGTTTGACGGATGCTCGGACTTTCATGGCTTGGTGGTTTTTTGTGGAGGCGGCGAATCCCTGTGCCGGTAGGTGATGCGGCCCTTCGTCAAGTCGTAGGGCGACATTTCCAACATGACCCTGTCACCTGGAAGAATGCGAATGAAGTGCAAACGCATTTTTCCGGAGATGTGGGCAAGGATGCGATGGCCGTTGTCGAGCTCGACCCGAAACATGGTGTTCGGAAGCAATTCAACGACCTTGCCGGCTACCTCGATAGCGTCTTTCTTGGCCATGTCAATACTTCCGCTGCTGTTTCGGTGACGAGAACGGTGTGCTCGAAATGGGCGGAGGGGAGGCCGTCCGCGGTGACGGCGGTCCACTTGTCCTGCAGGATGCGGACCTTCTCGGTGCCCATGTTGATCATTGGTTCGATGGCGAGCGTCATGCCGGGCTTGATTTTTGGCCCGCTGCCGCGCTTGCCGAAATTCGGGATCTGGGGATCCTCGTGGAGGCGGCGGCCAACGCCGTGGCCGACGAATTCACGCACGACGCCGTAGCCGTTTTTCTCGGCCTCGGACTGGATGAAATGGGAGATGTCGCCGATGCGGTTTCCCGGGCGGACAAGGCGGATGGCGCCTTCAAGGATTTCCTCGGTGACGGTAAGAAGTCGCTCGACGGCGGGGTCGATGATTCCGACCGCGACCGATGTGGCATTGTCCCCCACCCAACCGTCGCGGATAATGCCGACGTCCATTTTGACGACATCGCCATAGGCGATGGAGCGAGGACCGCCGATACCATGGACGACCTCTTCATTAAGACTGATGCAAATGTGGCCCGGGAATTTTTTGTAGCCGAGGAACGCGCTGCGGACTCCGGCGGCGGACATGAGTTGCGCGGCGCGGTGGTCCACCTCGCCGGTTGTGATGCCCGGGGCGATCATCGCGGCGAGTTCCTGCAGGATGTCCGACGCCGTGCGGCAGGCGTCGCGCATTTTTTGAATTTCGTGCGGGCGCTTGACGGGAATCACAGGGCGTATGGGGCGGCGATGCGGCCGGGGAATTCAGCGGGCGGATTCAAGAGCGGCGAGGAGTCGCTTAGAGCTGCGACGCGAAATAAATGGTCACTCCCGCGATGACGAGGATGCCAAGGCCGACATAGAGCCAGATGAGTGTCTGGTCGCTGATCGCAAGGCTGGAAGAAAGGCGGGCGCGGGACTCCTGCGCGCTGCGGATGCGGCCCTTCCGGAGGAATCCGTCATAGTGCCGCTGGAGGAGGTGCGTTTCCACTTGGCGCATCGTGTCGAGCACGACGCCCACAATGATGAGCAGTCCGGTGCCGCCGAAGAATTGCGAGGTCATGTAGGGCACCTGAAGACTCTGGCTGAGGAGTTGAGGGAGCACGGCGATGGCGGTGAGGAAAATCGCGCCGGCGAAGGTGAGGCGCGTCATCGTGTAGTCGAGGAAATCCGCGGTGGGCTTGCCGGGGCGGACGCCGGGAATGAATCCGCCATATTTTTTCAGGTCATCCGCGATCTGGACAGGTTGGAACTGCGTAGCCACCCAAAAATAGCTGAAGAAAAAGATCATCACCCCGTAGAGCACATAGTGGAGCCAGCCGTAGGTGAGCAGGTTCGAAAGGTCCTGTGCCCAGCCGACGCCGGGGAATGCCATGTTGAGGATCGTGGAGGGGAAGAGCAGGATGGCCTGGGCGAAGATGATCGGCATGACGCCGGCGTAGTTCACCTTGAGAGGCATGTATTGGGTCTGGCCGCCGTAAACCTTCCGGCCGACGACGCGCTTCGCATACTGGACGCTGATTTTCCTCTGCGCCTGCGTGACGGCGATGACCGCCGCAACAACGAAGATGAGGAATCCGATCATCAGAACGAGGACGACGGGACTCACGGCGCTTTGGGCCCCTGCGGTTGCGGGAACGAAGGTGCGCCACGCTTGGATGAGGCCGGCGGGCAGCTGCGCGAGGATGCCGACGGTGATGATGATCGACATCCCATTTCCAATGCCACGTTCGGTGATCTGGTCGCCAAGCCACATCAGGAGGAGTGTGCCAGCGGTCATGGTGAGAATCGTCAACAATTGAAACCCGAGGCCCGGCGTCGAGACGAGCGGGAGGCCGATTTTGTTGATCGTGTCCATAATCCCGGGAAGGAAGGGATTGCCTTGGGGACTTTCCAACGACTTGGCGAGGAGGTAGGCTTGGAAAATGCACAGCGCGATCGTGGCGTATCGCGTGTATTGCATGATTTTTTGGCGTCCGCCGTCCTCCCGGGCGAGTTTGCCGAGGCGCGGGACCACGGCGCTCAGGAGCTGCATGATGATCGAGGCGCTGATGAACGGCATGACGCCGAGCGAGAAAATCGCGCAGTTCGAAAGCGCGCCGCCACTGAAAAGGTTGAAGAGGGCTGCCACGCCGCCCGCCGTGGCGGCATCCGCGGTGTCGATGAACCACTGGCGCAGGACCTCGGCATTAACGCCGGGGGTGGCAATGGACGATCCCGCGCGGACGATGACGATCGCCGCCAGCGTGAAGAGGACGCGCGCCCGGAGTTCCGGGATTTTGAAGATATTGGCGAACGCGGTGATCATGCGCGTGACGCCGTGTCAACCAGCGCTGCCGCCATAGGGTGTTTTGCGGGGACCTTGGCGAATCGCATCAGGCGGCGTCCGCTTTCGGCAGGACAACCTTGCCGCCCGCCTTTTCGATTTTCCCGCGGGCGGAGGCGCTGACTTCATCCACCTCGATGGTGAGCGACTTGGTGATTTCGCCGCGACCGAGAATTTTAATTCCGTCGAAGCGGCCCTTGACGAGTCCGGCCTTACGGAGAGTGTCTTCGGTGATGGTGTCTCCGGCGGCGAACACCTTCTCGAGTGTGTCGAGGTTCACGACGCCGTAAAATGTTTTGAAATCCTTGTTGTTGAAGCCGCGCTTGGGCAAGCGGCGGAAGATCGGCATCTGGCCACCTTCGAAACCCGGACGGATTGAACCGCCGGAGCGTGCCTTTTGTCCCTTGTGGCCCTTGCCGGAGGTTTTGCCCTTGCCGGAGCTTTCGCCCGCGCCGAGGCGTTTGCGGCGGTGTTTGGAACCGGGGTTGGGTTTGATGGTATGGAGTCTCATATCAAGCGACGGCGGGTTCCGGCACCACGGCAGGGGCGGCTTCAGCAGCCGCCGCGGCAGCGGGTTTGCGGAGGGTTTTTCCGCGGAGGCGGAAGATTTCCTCGCGGGGACGGAGTTGGCGGAGAGCGGCGATGGTGGCGTTCACGACATTCGCGTGGTTGCTCGAGCCGAGCGATTTCGCAAGGACATCGCGGATGCCCACGGCTTCGAGGACCGCACGCACGCCGCCGCCGGCGATGACGCCCGTGCCAGGCGATGCGGGGCGGAGCATGACGCGGCCTCCGCCGAATTCGCCGGTGACCATGTGTGGAATCGTGTTTTCCTGGACGGCCACCTTGACCATGCGCTTCTTCGAGGCGTCGGTCGCCTTGCGGATGGCTTCGCTGACCTCGTTGGCCTTGCCGAATCCAACGCCGACCTTGCCCTTTTGGTCGCCGCAGACAATGAGGGCACTAAAGCTGAAGCGGCGGCCGCCTTTGACGACCTTGGCGCAGCGGTTGATGAAAACGACCTTCTCGGTGGTTTCCTTGGGTTCGCGGGGCGTGTCGTGGCGTGCCGGGCGGTCTTTTTTGGCTTTTGGAGGCATGAGTTCGGGTTCCTTAGAATTGAAGTCCGGCTTCGCGTGCGGCGTCGGCGAGGGCTTTGACCTTGCCGTGGTATTTATAACCACCGCGGTCGAACACGACCTTGGTGATTTTCTTTTCGGCGCCGCGGCTGGCGACGAGTTTGCCCACTTCGGTGGCTGTGGCGACATTCGCGCGGACTCCGGGCTTCGCGCGGAGTTCGGCTTCCGTGGTGTGGACGGAAACGAGCGTCTGACCGGCCGAGTCGTCGATGACCTGCGCGGTGATGTGGCGGCCAGAGAAATGGACGGCGAGGCGCGGGCGCGCGGGGGTGCCGACGAGTTTCTTGCGAAGGCGGGCGTGGCGGAGTTGGCGTTTGTCGGTGGCGGACATGATTATTGGACGGTTTTGCCTTCCTTGCGGCGGATTTGCTCGCCGGCGAAGCGCACGCCTTTGCCCTTGTAGGGCTCGGGCGGGTAGAAGGCGCGGATGTTTGCGGCGCATTGGCCGACCAGCTGGTTGTCGATGCCCTCGATGGCAATCTTCGTGTTCTCAGCCACGGTGATTTTCACGCCTTCGGGGATCTCGAAAAGGATGGGATGGGATTTGCCCAGGCTGAGGTTGAGAACCTTGCCTTGGACGGCCGCCTTGAAGCCGACGCCGTGGATTTCCATGTCGCGGCGAAAACCGTTGGTGACTCCGGCGACCATGTTCGCGAGAAGCGCGCGGGAGAGGCCGTGGAGGGCCTTGTCCTCGCGGTCGTCGCCCTTGCGATCAATCGAAATCTGCTCCCCTTCGACCTTCGCGGATATGGCGGGCGGGAGGGTCCACTCGAGTTTGCCTTTGGGTCCCTCGACCGTGACTCCGCCGGTGGAGCCGACGGCAACCTTAACCTTGGGCGGGATGCTGATGGGTTTTTTTCCGATGCGTGACATGGCTTACCAAATGTAGGCGAGGAGCTCCCCGCCGATGTTTTGCTTGCGCGCTTCGTGTCCGGTGAGGATGCCCCGCGGGGTGGAAAGGATCGCGATTCCCATTCCGCCGAGAACGCGCGGAATTTCCCGGGCGCCGACATAGCGGCGGAGGCCGGGGCGGCTGATGCGCTTCAGTCCGGAGATAGCGCTGGTTTTGTTCACGAATTTCGTCTGGATGCGGATGTGCTGGCGGCCTTCGACGGTTTCCAGGCCGGTGTCCTTGATGTAGCCTTCCTTTTTGAGGATGCCGGCGAGGTCGCTCTTGAGCTTCGAGTATGGGATGGTGAGAGATTGCTGGCCGGCGGAGGTGGAGTTCCTCAGGCGTGTGAGCATGTCGGCGATGGGATCGTTCATGGCGTGTGGGTCAGGCTGCGGGTTCGGCCTTGGCGGCGGGCTTCTTCGCCTTGTCGGTGAAGGGCATTCCGAGTTCGCTGAGGAGCAACTTGGCCTCGGCGTTCGTGCGGGCGGAGGTCACAATGGTGACATCGAACCCGATGTTTTTCTTGATGCGGTCGAGTTCGATCTCGGGAAAGATCGACTGGTCGGCGATGCCGAGCGTGTAGTTCCCTTGGCCGTCGAAAGCGCGCGGGGAAACGCCGCGGAAGTCGCGGATGCGGGGGAGCGCGGTTTTGATGAGGCGCTCGAGGAACTCATACATGATGCGGCCGCGGAGGGTGACCTTCGCGCCGATCGGCTGGTCCTGGCGGAGCTTGAAGTTCGAGATGGCTTTCTTGGAAGTGGTGACGACCGGGCGCTGACCGGTGATGGTGGCGAGTTCGGTCTTGGCGATTTCCAAGGCTTCCTTGGTATCCTGCGCGGAACCGATGCAGGTGTTGACCACGACCTTTTGCACCTTGGGAATCTGGTGCGGGTTTTTGTATCCGTGCTTCTCGCGGAGGGCGGGAAGGACGCGCGATTTGTAATCGGTGAGGAGTTCGGGTTCTTGCGTCATGGTCAGGCGGCTTTCTTGGGCGTGGCGCCGGTTTCTGCCTTCTCGAGGAGCTTGACGTTTGAGATGTGGATGGGGCCCTCGCGCTCGATGATGGCGCCGTTCGGGTGCTGTTGGGATTTGCGCTGGTGCTTCTTGACCATGCGCACACCCTCGATCACGACCTGCAGTTTCGCGGGTCTCACCTCGAGGATTTTTCCGGTGGCGCCACGATGGTTTCCGGAGATGACCTGGACTGTGTCGCCGCGGCGGACATGGAAGTTGGGCTTGCTCATAGGACTTCTGGTGCGAGCGAGATGATTTTCATGAAATTTTTCTCGCGGAGTTCGCGGGCGACTGGACCGAAAATACGGGTGCCGCGGGGATTCATATCCTTGTCGATGATGACGATCGCATTGCTGTCAAACCGCAGGGCAGAGCCGTCCTCGCGGCGGACGGGTTGCTTCGTGCGGACGACCACGGCGCGGACGACATCGCCTTTTTTAACGGTGCCGCCGGTCGAGGCTTCCTTGACATTTGCGGTGATGACATCACCAATGGACGCGGTGGCCGTGGCCTTGCCGATGACCCCGATCATGGTGGCCATGCGGGCTCCAGTGTTGTCGGCGACGTCGAGTCGAGAGCGGATTTGGATCATGGCTCGGGATTAGTGCTTGAGGACTTCGAGAAGGCGCCAGCGCTTCGTGCGGCTGAGCGGGCGGGTTTCCATGATGCTCACACGGTCGCCGATCTTGGCTTCGTTCTTCTCATCGTGGGCGTGGAATTTCGTGACATGCTTCGTGATCTTGCCGAATTTCGGGTGCGGGACGCGGGTGACGGTGCGGACGACGATGGTTTTGTCCATCTTGTCCGAAACGACCTCGCCGACGCGGACCTTGCGGAGCGGGCGGTTATGGGCTGGTGGAGTGGCGGTCTGTTCCATTTACTTGGCTTTGGGCTGCGCCGCCTTGCGGCTGAGGACGGTTTCGATGCGGGCAATGTTGCGGCGGGCGGCGCGGAGGAGGTGGGGGCGTTCCAGCTGCCCGCTCTGCTGCTGCACACGGAGATTGAAGATTTCCTCGCGGAGTTCGCGTTTGCGGGCGAGGAGTTCTTTCGCCGTCAGTTCCTTGATTTCGTCGATTTTCATGGCGGTGTCAGACGGCGTGGTGGCGGGTGAGGAAGCGAGTGCGGACCGGAAGCTTGTTGGCGGCGAGGCGCAGGGACTCGCGTGCAACGGTCTCCGAGATGCCGTCCAATTCGAAAAGAATGTTTCCCGGACGCACGACGGCAACCCAGTATTCCGGCTGGCCTTTGCCTTTGCCCATTCGGGTTTCCGGCGGACGGGCGGTAACGGATTTGTCGGGGAAAATGCGGATCCAGAGCTTGCCCTTGCGCTTCATGTTGCGGGTAAGGGCGACGCGGGCGGCCTCGATCTGGGTGTTCGTGATCCAGGCGCGCTCAAGGGTCTGGAGGCCGAATTCGCCGAAGTCAATTTTCGTGTTGCGTGAAGCGAAGCCCTTGCGGGATCCCCGCTGGGACTTCCGATACTTCACGCGTTTGG
>JBMOIA010000023.1:0-11558 GCA_049317565.1 Terrimicrobiaceae bacterium
GGGAGGCTTTCGGCGGGCGTTTGAAGCCGGTCTGCATTTCGCCGAGGACCGGCAGGGTGCGGGCGAGGGCTTGTTGGAAGGCATCGCTCATGTGGAGGGTGTTATTATCAGGGGCGTGCGGGGAGGGAACCGGAATTGTTGCGGAAAGGGGCTTGAAAAATCCGCGGGTGGTGTGGTGTGGTCGGGAGTATGGATGTCGAAACGCGGTCTCACATCGTGGCCGGGAGATATGCCGTGGAACGCCGGGTGGGCGAGGGTGGCGGAGGGTCGGTATTCCTGGCCTTCGACCAGGCCCTGCAGCGGTGGGTGGCGATCAAGACCTTGAAGCACGGGGACGGGGTGATCGCGATGAACGAGGCCACGCAGCTGGCGAGTTTGCAGCACCAGAATGTGGTGAGCGTTTACGACATTTTTTCCGAGAACGAAGAGATTTTCGTGGTGATGGAATTTGTGGCGGGGTGGACGCTGGAGGATTTGCCAGAGCCGATGGGCGAGGCGGAGTTCCGGGACTTCGCGGCGCAGTGTCTGGCGGGAATCGGGGCGGCGCACGCGCGGGGGATCGTGCACCGCGACATCAAGCCCAGCAACATCATGCTGGCGGAGACCGAGCAGGGCCGCCGCGTGGTGAAGATTCTGGATTTCGGCCTCGCGAAGCGGCTGCCCGAGCCGCAGGAGCAATCGATGGACCAAAACGGCGCGCTGACCGGGTCGATTTACACGATGTCTCCGGAGCAGCTCAGTGGCGGGCTGGTGGACCACCGGACGGATTTTTACTCTTTGGGGTGTGTGTTTTATCAGGCGCTGACGCTGTCATTGCCTTTTCAGGGAGCGAATATTCCCGAGGTGGTGGCCGCGCATTTGCAGCACCGCCATGTGCCGCTTGCGGAACTGCGGCCCGATTTGCCGGCGGCTCTGTTGGCGTGGGTGGAGGGGATGTTTTCGCTGGAGGTGGATGGCAGGCCGTTGGAGGCATCGGAGGCCGCGGCCGGATTGGCGGGTTCCGCGCCGGTCGTGAGGCGCCGTCAGGCTGTGAAGCCGCCGCCGCCGTTGTGGAAAAATCCTGTGGCGGTGGGAGCCGCTCTCGTGGCGGCTCTGATGGCGGCTGTCGCTTTTTTTCTTTTGAAGCCGCCGGCGGAATCCGAAGCGCCGCCGGCACCACAGGCCGTCGTGGAGGGCGTGGAGGGGACCGGGGATGTGGTTACGCGCCCGGCTGTGGTGCCGGAGCCGTTCGTCGTGGAGGGGCGGGTCTTGAACTTCAGTCCGAAATCCAAAGGCGTGAAAGTGCTGGCGGTCCAGAGAGGGGATGGATCGCGGATCGAGGCTGTGGTTTTTTCCGAAGATGTGCCCGGGGAGTTTGACGACAGTTTTTTTGAAAACCTGGAAGGGAAGACGGTGCGGATTTCGGGCACGAGGGGGGAATTCAACGGGCAGGAGCAGGTCGAGTTTGCGGCGAGGAGGGAAGTCGAGGTTTTATCGGGTCCGGCGGACGGCGGGGCGGAAGCCGGAGTGGCGGAAGCCGGCGGCGGGAGGGAGGAGGAGTCCGCCGCGGCGGGCGAGGGGGAATTCAAAACTGTCGAAGGGACGGTGAAGGAATTTGTGCGGAAGGGTGCTGTGGTGAGGGTGTTGAGCATGACGATGGACGGAGGGGAGCGGATGGAGGCGGTGTTTTTCGCGGACAAGGATCCGCCCGAGTTCAGCGACGGGGAGTTGGAGGCGTTGGTGGGGCGGAGGATTTCGGTGACCGGGCGTCCGCAGGTGCACAAGGGGCGGGATCAGGTGGTCTTCGAGCGCAAGGACGATCTTGGCGTGATGGAGTGAGGGAAATTTCGGGCAAACGGGCTTGAAAAATCCGCGCGGGGTGTAGTGTGGTTGGCGTTATGGATGGCCAAGGGGAAAGGTCTTACATCGGAGGTGGGCGTTACGCCGCGGACCGCAAGGTGGGCGAGGGCGGCGGGGGCGCGGTTTATTTAGCCTACGACCAGACGCTGCGGCGCTGGGTGGCGATCAAGCGGGTGCGGTTCGATGCATCGACGGAATATGGCGCGGAGGCGATGAACGAGGCCACGCAGCTCGCGAGCCTGCAGCACCCGAACATCGTCACCGTTTACGATTTCCTCGAGGAAGGCGGTGATGTGTTCGTGGTGATGGAATATGTGGCCGGGCAAAACCTGGAGGATGTGGGCGAGGCGATGTCCGAGCAGTTCTTCGTGGATTTCGCCGGGCAGTGCCTCTCCGGGCTGGCGGCGGCGCACGCGATGGGGATCGTCCACCGCGACATCAAGCCCAGCAACATCATGCTCGCGGCGCTGCAATCGGGCGGATTCCAGGTGAAGGTTTTGGATTTCGGCTTGGCGAAGCAGATGGCCATGGCGCAGACGCAGACCGTGGACCAGGACGGGGCGCTGACGGGATCGATCTACACGATGTCGCCCGAGCAGTTGCAGAAGGAGAAGATCGACCACCGGACGGACATCTATTCGATGGGGTGCGTGTTCTATCAGGCATTGACGCGCCGGACGCCGTTCCAAGGCGAGACGGTGGCGGAGGTGGTGGCGGCGCACTTGCAACATGAATACCAGCCCCTCGCCGCGCTGCGGCCGGATTTGTCGAAGCCCATAGCGGACTGGGTCGAGAGGTTGTTTGCATTCGATGTCGACGAGCGGCCGGCATCGGCTGCGGAGGCGGCGGTGGAGTTGCGGGAGATTTTCAAAAAGAAAGAGGATGCGGCGCGGCGGAGGCCTGTGGCGAGTGTGGCGGAGGCGATTCCCAAGCCGAAAAAAAAATTCCGCCTGCCGAAGCCGAAGAAGCGCGAGGCGGGGAGCGGGGAGGCGGCTGCGGAAACGGAGAAGGAGCCGTTTTACAAAAATCAAAATTTCATCATCCTCGCGCTGGCGGTGGTGTTTTGCCTCACGCTGCTGGGGATTGTTTTGATCAAGGAATCCGGCGATGGCGGCGGGGGTGCGAAGAAAAAAGCGGTGGCGGCGGCGAGCCCCACGCCGGAGAAGAGCACATTCGCGTTCAACGACCGGAAGGATATTTCCAACCGCGCAGGCAAGCAGGCGACGGTCACCGGCACAGTGCGTGATGTTGTCGAGGAGGAGGGCAGCAGTAAAATTTTGGTGCGGTTCGAGGGCGCGGACGAGCGGGATGTGTTGCTGGCCTTCGACCTCAAGAAAGGCGACTTCAGCAAGTGGAAGCTCGGGAAATTCAAGGGGCAGAAAATTTCCGCAACGGGCGTGGTCGAGATCGCGGACCGGCGCTTGTTTTTGGACATGGCGTCGATGGACGACCTCCGCCCCGCTGGCGGGCAACCCTGATCACGCCAATGATCCGCAGGCTTCTTCATCTTCTGGCGCTGTTCCTCGCGGTGGTCTGCGTGTCGTGGTGGGTTTTTGCTGGCATGAATCCCGGGTGGACCAAGACCTCGGTGGCCACGATGGAGACCGACGAGGTGACCGGGATCGAATATCCGGTTTGGAAAAAGCAATTCGTGCCCGGCGTGGATTTTCTCGGTGCGGGGCTGGCAGGCTCCGTGGTAGTTTTTGGCATCGGCTTGTTGCCGGTCTTCAGGAAACCCCAAAACAAAACCAAACAATTATGAAAACACACATCGCCCTTCTTGCCGCCGCGGCCCTTGCCACCACGGCCCACGCCGAAAAAATTGCCTTCGACCTCAAGGACCCCAAAGGCGTCAACAACATCGTCTTCAAACTCGACGCCCCGCTCGAATCCATCAACGGCACTGCGAACGGCATCTCCGGCACCGTCCTTGTCGATCCGGCCCAGCCCGAAGTCGTCGAGGGCAAGATCGTGGTGGATGCCAAATCCCTCAAAGTCTCAAACGATGTGATGCAGGAGCACATGCTCGGCTCGGATTGGCTCGACGCCGAAACCCACCCACAGATCACCTTCGAGGTGAAGGAAGTCCTCAACCCCGTCAAAACCAGCGACACCGAAGGCACCGCCAACGTGAAAGGCGTCTTCACCCTCAAGGGCGTCTCCAAGGAAATCACCGCGCCCGCCAAGGTGACCTATCTCCCAGGCCGCCTCGCCGACCGCTCCAACGGCAAAATGCAGGGCGACCTCCTCGTTATCCGCACGAACTTCCAAATCAACCGCGGCGACTTCGGGATCAAGCAGGGCGAGAACCTCGACAAGGTTTCCGACACGATCGACATCTCGCTGAGCATCGCGGGAGCGGCGCCGAAGGGTTGAGCGCAGCATTCGCCGTCGAGGCGGAGGAGGGCGGGGCGCGAGCGGGGGTTTTGCAAACCCGGCGCGGTCCGATCCAAACGCCTGTTTTCATGCCCGTCGGCACGCAGGCGACGGTGAAGGCGGTGTCGCCGGACGAACTGCGGCAACTCGGCGCGCAGATCATTCTCGGCAACACCTACCACCTCCATGTCCGCCCGGGCGAAAAACTCATCGCCCGGCTCGGCGGCCTCCACCGGTTCATGGCGTGGGACCGCCCGATCCTCACGGACAGCGGCGGATACCAGGTCTTCTCCCTCGCGAAGCTCCGCAAAATCACTCCCGAGGGCGTCCATTTCCAAAACCATCTCGACGGCTCACCGACATTCATCGGACCCGAGACCTCGATGGAAATCCAGCGCGATCTCGGCTCGGACATTGTCATGCTGTTCGACGAATGTCCGCCGCATCCGTGTTCGCACGCCGATGCCGACAAGAGCCTCGACCTCACCCTCGCCTGGGCGAAACGCTGCCGTGCCTGGTGGGATGCGCAGCCGCAGGAGGGGCGGCCGTTGGTTTTTGGAATCGTGCAAGGTTCCTCGCATGCCGACCTCCGCGAAAAAAGCGCCCGCGCGCTGGTGGACATCGGCTTCGACGGCTATGCGGTCGGCGGCGTGAGCGTCGGTGAACCCGAACCCGAAATGTTTGCGGCCATCGAAAACGCCGTCCCCTTTCTTCCCAAGGACCACCCGCGATATGCCATGGGGCTTGGAACGCCGCCGCAGATTGTGGAGATGATCGCCCGCGGCATCGACATGTTCGATTGCGTGTTGCCGACGAGGCTGGCGCGCAATGGCACGGCGTTCACTGCCGATGGAACGCTGAATTTGAAAAACGCGCCGTTCGCCGAGGACAGCTCGCCGATCGAGGAGGGATGCACCTGTGCGGCGTGCCGGGATTTTTCAAGGGCCTACATCCGGCACTTGGTGAAGGCGGAGGAGATTCTGGGGTTGCGGCTGATTTCGATGCACAACCTGCACTTTTATCTGAACCTCGCCCGCACGGCGCGGGAGCGGATTCTCGAGGGGAGTTTCGAGGAATTTCGAAGAGAGTTTACGGCGCGATACCTGGCGCGCTGAGATTTTCCTCCGGCAGGAGGGCGCGTTCCTCGGGGCGCAGGGCGTTGCGGTCCACACCCTGCATGAGTTCGTCGGCCTCGGAATTTCTGCCGAGCGCATGGAGGACGGCGGCGCGGACATTTTTCCATTGGGCGGGTGCGGTGGACCAGGCGATGACCTTGCCGTTGTAGAGCGAGTCGGCCCCGGCGAAGTCGCCGGTGCGGAGGAGGCCGAGCGCGGCGACGCTGATGGTGGCGAGAGAGTTTGGTTGTTTTTTGTAGGCTTCGAGCGCCTCGGCGGTGGTGCGGCGGTTCGAGGTGTTCGTGAGCAGGCGGAGGTAGGCTTGGTCGGTTTTCGCCTCGGTGATGTTCGGGAACGCCTCGACGAACTCGTCGTAGATCGGCAGGAGTTCGGAGGCGGGTGAGTTCGAGGGCCAGCAGCGGATGAGGCCGAGGTAGCCCTCGAGGGCGGTTTCGCGGCGCCGGGAGAGGGTGGTGTAGGCTTTGATCGCTTGGTCGCGTTCGCCGACGCGCATGGCGTAGGACGCGACGAAGGCGACGACTTCGGGTTTTTCGAATTCGAGACCTTGTTGCATTTCGCGCCAGGCGTCCTCGGCTTTTTGAGGCTCGCCGGATTTGGCGGCGGAGCGGGCGAGGAAGAGGAGGCGGATGCTGTTTGAAAGGCCGCCGACCTGCTCGGCATCGAGGATGTTGAACACCTCGGCCCAGTTGTTCTGGCCGGCGAGTGCATCGAGATAGATGAGGAGCCAATCCTGGCTGCCAACGGCGCGGCCGCGTCCGACGAATTCAATGGTGTCCTCATAGGCCATGCGGCGGTTCAGCCAGCGGGCGAAGGCGAGGGCATCGGGATCGGGCGCCTCGCGGCGCTGGCGCTTGAGTTCGGCGATGATGGCGCGCTTGCGGGCGGGGTCTTCGGCGATGCGGAGGTCCGCGGCGAGCAGCATGTCATCGGGTGTGGCGAGCGCGTGGGCGGAGAGGATTTCAGCGGCCTTCGAGGGTGTGAGGCCGCCGGTGCGGGGTTTCGAGAGTTGCTGGTTCGCGAGGATGCGGGCGGCGGCGATGCCTTCGGTGTTATTTTTTTGGCTGAGTTCAATCAGGATTCCCCGGCTCGTGGCGGGATCGTCCACGAGCATCATCTCCGCGGTGGCGAGGCGGATTCTGTCGGCGTCGCCGGGCTGCAGGCCTGTGATGGAATTTTTTGCGAGCGCGAGGGCGTCGGGGCGCCGGCCTTCGAGATCGAGGAGTTTGATTTCGACGACTGTTTTTCGCGCGGAGGGATGGGCGCCGAGTTTGTCGATGGCGGTTCGGGCGAGGGTTTTTTGGCCGGATTTGAGCGATTGCTCGGCGACGACGAGGATTTCTTCGGGGGTCGCCTTGCCATCCATCATGGTGTTCGCAATGGCGTTCAGCGAGGCCGGGTCGCCGAGGCCCGCGTTGAGGACGCGCACGCGGCGGAAGACTTCCTCGTTGCCGGGGGCCATGAGGATCGCCTGGCGCATGAGGATGGCGGCGTCCTCGATTTTTCCGTTCGCCGCGGCCGCCTCGGATTTTTCCATGAGTTGGAGGGCGCGCCATTCCTTGGCCTTGCGGTAGGCGGGCGGTGCGGCCATCCAGCCGATGATTCCCAGCACGACAATGCCGAGGACGATGCGCACGCGGATGTCGGCGAGTTGGTCGAGGAGCCAGTGGTGGGCCTGGCGCTTCGGTTCGTCGATTTCGTAGTCCGGGAGCGGGTCTGCGGGCGGCGGGGTGGATTTTTTCTGGGGTTCTTCGGGGGAGGGGGGTGGATTTTTCTTCGGCCGTCCGCGCGGGCGTTTCGGCGCGGCGGAGTCCGGCGGGGAGGTTTTCCTCCTGCGGCCGGGTGCGGGTTTTTCCTCGGATTCGTTCATTGGGTGCTGGCTGTGGAGCGTGGTGGCCCGGCGGAGACGGCGCGTTCGAGGAATTGGCGCAGTGTTTCGGCGGCGGCAGCGGGATCATCGGTGTCCCAGACCGCGGCCTCAAGCAGGCTTTGGCCGGAATTTCGCGAGCCGTTTTTCACGGCTTCCCAACGGCCGAGGAGGGAATCGTAGGGGCGTTCGGCGTCCAGCTCGGGGATGGGGTCGGAGTTTGGTCCATCGGAGAGGATCGCGTGGAAGACGAGGAGGCGCCGGCCGGAGTCGTCGAATTCATAAACGCGGAACGGGAATTCCACGCCGTGGGCCTCGATGGTGGCGGAGGGGAGGCGGCGTTTCATTTCCATGCCGAGGCTGCCCAGGCAGGTGCGGGGATCGTGGATGCCGAGGGCTTGGATGGCGGTGCGGCCGGGCGGCCAACGGAAGAAGAAGAACTGCCATTTGTAGCCTTCGGTGTCGCGGAAGGTTTCGGAAAATCCTTCGGGATGGAAAAGGACGCGGCGGGTGCGGTCGGGGACGGGGATGTTTTTGGTGCCCGGTGTGCCGGGGGTAATGGTCCAGGCGGCTGACGCGGGGGCGGCGGGTTGTTTAAAGCGATACCAGGCTTCGGTGGCGGCGAGAGAGGCGGTCGAGGAAATGAGGACGATGGCTGCGGCGGTGCGGACCGGCGGGGGAAGGATGAATGCGGGCTGTGGCGGGGTTCGGCGGGGCTGAGAACCGGCGTTTTTGTTTTTCAAATAACTCACCAGCCAGAGCGTGCCGAGTGTGAGGGCGAGGATCGCGTAGCCGGCGAAGTCGTGCCATTGGTCCACGGCGGGGATGCCTTGGTGGGAGGCGATGACGGCGAGGCCGGTGGCGCGAAGGAAATTCCCGACGACCGAAACACCGATCGCCAGCAGGACGAGCATGGTGCGGGAGAACACGCCGAAGCGGAAAATTTCGCCGAAGAACAGCGCGGCCATGATGCCGCTCTGGAGCGAGCGCACGCCGCTGCAGGCTTCCTCCACGCCGAGTGTTCCTGTGGGCAGTGCGATGAGGTGTCCGCGCCGGATCGCCTGGTAGCCGCACCAGTGCAGGACTTCGAGTGCGGCGATGGCGTTTTTTTCCATGAGGAATCCCATGAGCGCCTCCTCGGCGTTGCGCGGCCACGGGACGGCGATGAGGAAAAACAGAATCGGAAACGCGAAGTGCCGGGTCCAGGGTGTGCCGCCGAGCGCGTGGATGATGAACAGGATGGCGGCGGTGGCGCAGAGGGCGCCGGCAACCCCGAGGACGCGCCACTCCGGGTTGGCCTCGAAGAAGGGTTGAATGGCGCAGAGCAAAAGGACAGGTGGGAACGCCAGTGCGGTGGCGGTCCAACCAGGCGGGGTGGCGGGTGCCGGGCGATCCTGCCAACGCTGGAAAAAAAGCGCGGCGCAGAGGATGGGGACGAGGAATCCGTAGCTGTATTGGGGATCGATTTCCCATTCGTTCCACAGCATTCGGATCGAGAGCCACCAGACGGCCCCGATGGACGCCAAGAGCAGGACGGCGCCGATGGGGTGGGTTTTTATATGGGAAATCCCGGACAGCCCGCCGGGCGCGGGGTTCGCATGCCCTTCCACGCGCGGTCAGCGGCCCTTGCCGAACAACATGACATGCAGGGTCTTGATGATGACCGTGGCGTCGAGGGCGAGCGAGAAGTGGCGGATGTAATAGAGGTCATACATGAGCTTCTCCATGGTGTCGTTGAGGCTGGAGCCGTAGGTGTAGTTGACCTGTGCCCAGCCGGTGATGCCCGGGCGGACGAGGTGGCGGAAGTGGTAGTAGGAAATTTCCTTTTCGTAATTCTCGACGCACTTGATCCACTCGGCGCGCGGTCCGATGAGGCTCATTTCGCCGCGCAGGACATTCCAGAGTTGCGGGAGTTCGTCGAGCCGTGTGGCGCGCAGGATGCGGCCGATGGAGGTCACGCGGGGGTCGCCCTCGACAGTGTAAAGGCCCTTGTGTTCACTGCCGACTTCCATGGTGCGGAATTTGTAGAGGGTGAAAAGTTTTCCGTGTTGGCCGACCCGGGTCTGGCTGAAAATCGCGGGGCCCTTGCCCTCGAGTTTGATGATGGCGGCGACGACAGCCAGAAGCGGCGCGGTGACGAGGAGCGTGGCGCCGGCAATGGCGATGTCGAACACCCGCTTCAGCGAGGCGAAGACCGAGTGCTGGACGAGTTGGAAACCCGAGTCGAGCGGCCAGGAGCGGCTGAGGAGGTCGGGCGGCATTTTCTGCAAATAGGTCTCGAAGTAGGAGTGGATCGTGTAAACGGGAAGTTCCTGGAAATGCACAGCGACGAGACCCGTGAGCAGGTCGTTGTCGAGGGCTTCCGTGGCCGAGGCGATGACGATGCCCTCGTGTTCGGTGTCGAGGTTGGCTTCGAGGTTTTTCAGCACATTCGCTGCGGTATCCTCGTAAATCGGCGTGCCGGGGCCAGCGACATTGCGGCCGACTTCGGCGTCGCCCGTGGCGAAGAAGTGCAAGCGGTGACGCTGGCTATTGGAGGTGTGGCTTTTGAAGAATCGCTCACCCGAGTCGGCATCGCTGATCACGAGCAGGCGCCGGTTTTCGCGGGTGCGGGCGGAGGTTGAAAAAAACAACCGCCGCTGCGCAAGCGTGAGGATACCGAAGATCAGGAAGGATGCGCCGAAAATCGCGCGACTGGAAGCCACGCCGCCGTCGAATGATGCGACGATGTAAACAACCACTGCCGAGACGAGAAAAGCCACCAGGCAGGCGATGATGTGCTCGCTCGCGTAAGGGAGGGATTTCATGTTCGAGCGCGGGCTGTAGGCCCCGACGAGCGCCAGTGTGAGAACCGAGATCAGCATCGGCAGAACCACTTCAGCCACGCCGTATTCGTTGAAGGCGCCGGTCAACTCCGAAAGCCCGGTGTATATGCCTGCCCAGATCGCGCAATCGAGCACGAGCAAGAGCAACATCAACACCCGCTCGCGCGCCGAACCCCGGGCGACCTTGAGCCCTGCAGGGAACAGTTCAGCCGGGCGTTGTATCAGGATTTCCGGGCGTCTTTCCGTGGCTTCCATTTTCTGGGGAAATTTGATCGGTATCTGGTGCTTCCGAGCAAGCTTGAAAACATAGACTCGCCAACGGCGTCAGTAAAGCGGGTTTTAGCAAAAACCGGTTTCACTTCGTTGCATTCCGGACCGATTTTCAAGGCGCGCAATTGCAGTCACGCGCATTTTTTGAACTGTTCAAAAAATTCTGCTACACTCGGCCTTTCCCCCTCCTTGTTTGTAGTGTAGATTTTCCCGTTCGCCACATTCTCCAAAGCCCCATCATGCGAAAAACCCTCCTCTCCCTCGCCGCTGCCTCCACATTTGCCATCCCCCAGGCAGCGGAATCCGAAGTCATCATCCAATATTTCGAGACCCGCTGGGATGAGATTTACCAACGCCTGCCGGAGATCGCGGAGACCGGCTACGAGTCCATCTGGACCCCGCCCCCCGGCAAGGCGCCGATCGGCGGTCCCTACCCGCACGCGTATGGCGGCAATGTGGGCTACAATTCCTTCGATCGTTTCGATCTCGGCGACCATCCCCAGCGCGGCCATTGGGAGACCCGCTACGGCTCCCGCACCTCGATGCGCAACATGGTGGACAACGCCCACCAGATGGACCTCAAGATTTATCCTGACATCGTTTTCAACCACACGGGCAACGGCCCCGATTACCGCACCTATCCCGGCATGGTGCCGCAGGATTTCCATGTTTTCGTCGACTCAAACCAACCCGGTGGGTTCCGCCGTGCGCCCCGCATGTTCCAGTGGTCGCCTGATAACGGCTACGGTGGCACACTCCACCAGGAACTCGTCAGCTTGATGGATATTGTTTTGGAGTTCGATAACCGCTTCCAAAATGGCCCTCCCAATTACGCTCCCGATCCCACCCCGTTTGTCCGTCACCCTGGCGACTCCGAAAAATATCCCTATTTCGCCCAAACCGGCTTCGTCAACGAGAACTCCCGCCAGTTTGTCACCCGGTGGATCAACTGGCTCGGCTACGCCATGGATTACGACGGCGTGCGCCTCGACGCTCCGAAGCATGTGGGTAAGGAATACTTCGGTCTGCCCAACCAAAACCTCGCCGATCGTGACCAGTCCCTCATTTACAACATCCAGAAAAATTTCAACGAGCGCCGTCAGCTAAACGATGCCAACCCGTTCGACGACATGTATTCGAACTACATCCGTCGCGATGACGCTCTGGTCTATTCCGAGTTTTTCATCGGGTCGATCGGCGAGACGGACTACTGGCGCAATCCCTCCGATCGCAACTGGGGTATTCAGG
>JBMOIA010000024.1:0-11463 GCA_049317565.1 Terrimicrobiaceae bacterium
GCCTGAACATGATGCGCATCGCGCTGGAACTCGCGAAGGAGAACCGCACCTACGAGGCGCTCGCGACCAAATTCTTCGAGCACTATGTCTACATCGGCTCCGCCATGAAACATATGGGCGGCGAAGCCGACCTCTGGGACGAAAAAGATGGATTCTTCTACGACCTCATGCGCCACCCGGACGGCTCCTACGCGAAATTTCGCGTCCGCTCGCTCGTCGGCATCATTCCGATGTTCGCCATCGAGCGCCTCGAGGAAAAATGGCTCGAGCCGTTCACCGAATTCCGCGCGAACCTCCGCTGGTTCCTCGAGAACCGCGGCGACATCGTTCAGCGCTGCGTCACCACCGTCGAAAACGCCTCGGGAAAAACCCATGTCCTCACCGTGATGAACCCCGAGCAACTCCACCGCCTCCTGCTCGCGCTCCGCGACCCCGCCGAATTCGCGTCGCCCTACGGCTTGCGCAGCCTTTCGAAGCACCACGAGAAACATCCCTTCCACTTCGGCGGGCGCAGCATCGGATACGAACCCGCCGAATCCATCGTCAAACTCAAGGGCGGCAACTCGAATTGGCGCGGCCCGATCTGGTTCCCGACCTCGTTCATGTTGGTCGAGGTCCTGCGCAAGCTGAACACCGCCTACGGAGGAAAATTCGCCATCCCGCGCCTCAGGGACACCTCGAAAACCATCCACCTCGACGAACTCGCCAACGGGCTCTCGAACCGCCTCATCTCAATCTTCACCCGCGGCAAGACCGGACGCCGCCCGGCCTTCGGCCGCGACGAAAAATTCCAGTCCGACCCCCACTGGCGCGACCACCTGCTGTTCCACGAATACTTCCACGGCGACACCGGCGCCGGCCTCGGCGCGAGCCACCAGACTGGATGGACCGCCCTCGTCGCCTCTCTCATCGACGAGTGGCGCCGGTGACAATTACACCCGCAGCATCCAGTTGAAGACGACCATCCGCTCGGTTGGAATCGACAGGTAATCGGGTCCGGGCAGCGTGTTTCTCGAGAGAAATCCGAACAGCATCCGCTGCCAGCGCGGCATCAACCGGGGCGGACAGGTCAGCACCAGTTCCTGCGCCAGCATGTAAAAAACCTGATCGGGATCGATCGCCAATCCGTGCTGCGCGACCGCCCGCCTCAAAATCAGCGGCACATCCGGCTCGCGCATGTAGCCATGCTCGGCGGTTACCACATGCAATCCGTTCCCCGCCTCGCGCACCGAGATATTGTCGGCCTGCGCGAGCGGCGCTCCCCATGAGGAATCGAGCAGCAGCACCACCAGTTTTTCCGGCAGCACCCCCATGCGCCGCCACTGCTCGAGAATCCTCGCCGCGGCGTAGTCGGGTTTGGACAACCTCAACACGAAAACCCAGGAGCCCGAAATCCGCGTTGTCGCAGGATCGGCAAGAATCCGCTCCAAGCGCTCCATCGGCGCATGCGACAGGTCCAGCGCACTCCCGACCAGATCCCGCCCCTTGCGCCAGGTCAGCATCACCACCGCCACTGCCGCGGCAATGAGGAGCGGCACCAAACCGCCATCCAGAAGCTTCGTCAGACACGCCCCGAACAGCGGCAGGTCCAAACACAACAATCCCGCCAGCAGCAGCGCTCCCTTCCACCACGCCAAGCCACGCCGGCGCACCATCACATAAACAAACGCCACCGATGTCGTGGCCATCGCGCCCGTCACCGCGATGCCATAGGCCCCGGCGAGCGCATCGGATGTGCGGAATCCGAGCACCAGCAAAATGCACACGGCCGCCAGCACGACATTCACCACCGGAATAAAAACCTGCCCGCGCGAATGCGCATCGGTGTGCTTCACATACAGCCTCGGCAGATATCCGAGATCCATCGCCTGGCTCGCCAGCGAGAACACCCCGCTCACCAGGGCCTGGGACGCGATCACCGTGGCCGCCGTCGCGAGCGCCACCAGTGCCATGCGCCAATTCGGATCGGGCAGCAGCAGGAAAAACAAATTCGTGTCTGCGGCCGCCTCCGGCATCCGCCGCACCAGCGCCGCCTGCCCGAGGTAGTTGAGGACCAGCGAGGGGAAAACAATCCACTTCCACGAACGCACAATCGGTCCCCGCCCGAAATGCCCGAGGTCGGCATACAATGCCTCCGCACCCGTCACCGCCAGCACCACCGCACCCACCAGCGCCCATGCCGCCCAGCCGCCGTTCCACAGCACACCCACAGCCAGCGCGGGATTGAACGCCTCCAGCACGCCGGGCTCCAAAAAAATCTGCCGCGCCCCCATTGCCGCCAGCACCGCGAACCACAGCAACATCACGGGACCAAAAAACCCGCCCAAACGCCCCGTTCCGAAACGCTGCGACAAAAACAACACCGCGAGAATCCCCACCGCGAGCGGCAGCGCGAACCTTCCCCATCCCGCATTCACCGTTTCGAGGCCCTCGACCGCGCTCAACACCGAGATCGCGGGCGTGATCGCCCCGTCGCCGAACAACAACGCCGCGCCGAAAACCATCAGCACCGCCAGAAACCCCCGGTCCACCGCCGGACCGGGCTTGCCACCGAATGCCAGCGCCATCAGCGCAAAAATTCCTCCCTCGCCGTTGTAGTCCGCCCGCATCACGAGCAGCACATATTTCACCGCCACCACCAGAAAGAGCGTCCAGACAATGAGCGACGCGACCCCTGTGGCCGCCGCCGCTCCGGAAATCGAAATCGCCGTTTGGAACGCATACAGCGGGCTCGTCCCGATATCGCCGAAAACAACGCCCAGCGCCAGAATCGCCAAGGCGGCCGAACGCCCAGTTCCTTCCGGTTGCGCGCGCTTCGGCCCCATGCGCGTCACACCCCGGCCATCAACCGCAGGACCAGAAACAAAATCGCCACCCCCAGCACCAAAACCAGCCCGCCCAGTGCCAATGCGGTCGCCGGGCTGTATTCAAAAGTCTCCTTGCTCGCGATCCGCTTCGCATTCACCGCGAACCTCCAAGTGGAGAGCGCGAGCGCCAGCAATCCCGCCACCACCATCACGACCCCCGCCTCGCGCCCGCCGTGCGAAAGTGCCGCCCCGTGCTTCCCGCCGAGCGTGTCCGCCACCGTGTGCAGGAACAGGCTGAACCTCTCCAGAACGAACCCGAACGCGATGATCGAAATCCCGGTGCGCAACCACGCAAGGTAGGTCCTCTCGTTCGCCGCATGGTCGTTGAATTGGGGAATCATCGCGGCGCACCCTCCCAAATTCGCCCCGAAGCCGCAAGCGGCATGGGTCAATTCAAGGAAATCCTGTCCACCACCTCTTCCGCGATGGCCAATGACGCCGTGGCTGCGGGACTGGGCGCGTTGATCACATGAAGCGAGCGTGGTTTTTGAATGAGATGGAAATCCTGCAGGAGCGTGCCATCGGGCGACATCGCCTGCGCACGAACACCGGCCCCGCCGGGAGCCAGATGTTCCTCGCGGATTTCGGGAACCAGTTTCTGAAGCGATTCGGCAAAAAGTTTTTTGCTGAGCGAGCGCAACCCCTCGTCCCAAACCATCGAGGGATGCCGCCGCAAAAAATTCCAGAGTCCGGGAAACGACAAAATCTCCGCGGCTTCGCGCGGATGGATCGTGGATTTCTTGTAACCCTCCCGCGCCAGCGCCAGCACGGCATTCGGTCCGGCCTCGATCCCGCCGTGGATCAAGCGCGTGAAGTGGACGCCGAGAAATGGAAACGCAGGATCCGGGACCGGATAGATCAGATTTCTGACAAGCCCCTGCGCTTCGGGGACCAGTTGAAAATACTCGCCGCGAAACGGAATGATCCGCACCCGGTTTTCCAGCCCAGCCAACTTTGCAATGCGGTCGGAGAACAGCCCGGCGCAATTCACCAGATACCGGCTGGCAAACTCCCCGCCGGAAGTTTCCAAAACCCATCCCCCGAGATTGTCGTGAATCGCCGCCACACGGGCGTTCGCCTGGAACACGCCGCCGAGCCGCTCGATATCGCGCACCAACGCCTCGCACACACCGCGGTAATCCACGATGCCTTCCTGCGGAACCCGAAGAGCGGCCTGTCCGGCCGAATGCGGCTCGACCTCGCGCAGGGCGGAACCATCCAGCCACTCGAGCCCCTTCAATCCATTTTCGATTCCACGCGATTCGAGTTCGCGCAACCGCCCGACTTCCTGCTCGCTGGTGGCAACAACAACCTTCCCGCAAATCTCATGGGCCACGCCATGCTCCCGGCAAAAGTCGGTCATCAGCCCGATGCCCCGGACCGCCAGACGGGCCTTCAAGGAACCCGGCTTGTAATAGAGCCCGCAGTGGAGAACCCCGCTGTTGTGACTGCTCTGGTGCCGGCCGGGGCCATCTTCCTTTTCAAGAACCCGGACCATGACACCCGGCTTGCGGCGCAACACCTCGCGCGCCACGGCCAGTCCCACAATCCCGCCACCAACGACGATGAAATCGCTCGTTTTCAATTCACCCTGAAAACCGGATTCACGAATACTTCTCGCAGTCCGCGAAACGGGCCGCTGCAGCGTCCTTGGCCGAGACCACCGGGTCGATGCCGACAGGCAGCGGCCAATCCACGCCGACCTCCGGGTCGTTCCAAATAAGCGCGCGCTCGCTCTCGGGCTGGTAATAGCCGGTGCACTTGTAGTGAAAGTCCGCGACCTCGCTCATCACCAGAAATCCATGCGCACAACCGGGCGGAACCCAGAGCCGCTCGTGGGCCTCGGCGGTCAGCATGTAGCCGTCCCATTTGCCGAACGAGGGCGAGCCTTGCCGCAAATCCACCAGCACATCGAAAACCGTTCCGGAGGTGACCCACACCAGTTTGCCCTGGGCCGCCGCACCGCTCTGGTAGTGCAATCCGCGCAGCACATATTTCGAGGAGCGGCTGTGGTTGTCTTGGACGAACTCTGCCGCGATGCCGAGCTTCTCAAAGGTTTCCCTGTTCCAACTCTCGAGAAAAAATCCCCGCGCATCGCCGAACACGCGCGGCCGGAGAAGGTAGGCACCGTCAATTTTGGTGGGATATTTTGTCATGGCGAAAAAATGTCCTCAGGGCGCAGCGGCGGCGGGCTTTTGCGGCACGCGGACGATGCGGGAGGTGTCGTAGCCCTGCGCCGCGGCGGCGGCGAGCGCGGCGTTGTATTCGGATTCGGGAATTTGAGGCGTTCTCGCCATGATCCAGATGAGGCTGCGGTCCGGATATCCGATCGTGGTGCGGCTGTAGTCGGGGTCGAGATCGATGACGAGGAACGGGGCCTTGAACGGCCAGAGGAACTGCACGGCCCAGCGGGCGTTGGTTTCCTTGTCCACCACCTCGGCCACGGCCTTCATCTCGCGGCGCGGGGCGTCGAGGGATTTTTTGTGGAACGCGTAGGTGATGTCGATGCGGCCGTCGGGGCGGGGCTTGTAGATGTCCATGGTGCCGACATTGTCGCGCTCGACGAACCACGGGATCGTTCCGATCACGAACCAATCGCCCATGAACCGGGGCAGGTCCACATAAGGCACGGTGCGCAGGGGTGGTTGCACGGGCGCGGTCGAGCAGGCGGAGAGCGCGAGCGCCGCCACGGCGGCGAGAATCGGGAGAGTCTTCATTCGGGGCGGGGTTTTCTGCTTTGCAATCGGTGCATGGTTCCTACATTCGCCACGCAATGAGTCCGTGGGAATATCTTTTCCAGCCGGCGATCCTGTTTTTCCTGCTGGGCGCGCTGGCGGTGCTGGTGAAATCCGACCTCGAGATTCCGGATTCGGTCCTCAAGGTCCTCTCGCTCTACCTGCTGTTTTCGCTGGGGTTCAAAGGAGGCACCGAACTGCAAAAAACGGAGTTCACCATGGACATCATCCTGCCTCTGGCGGCGGCGGTGGCGGCATCGTTCGTGATTCCGCTGCTCGTCTATCCGGTGGCACGGGTGAAATTCGGCCGTGCGGATGCGGCAGCGGTGGCGGCGACCTACGGCTCGGTGAGCGCGGTGACATTCATGACCGCCGCCTCGTATCTCGAAGCGCGCGGAACCCCCTTCGGCGGCTACATGGTCGCGGCGCTGGCGCTCATGGAAAGCCCGGCCATCCTCGTCGGACTCCTTCTCGCCCGGCGCAAGGATGTGAAGGATCCCAACGAGAACCCCTCCTGGGCGAGCGTGGTCCACGAATGCCTTGCAAACAAATCGGTGCTCGTGCTGCTCGGTAGTCTCGTGGTGGGGATCGTGACGCCGGAATCGGGGATCAAATCACTCTCGCCGTTCGTCTCCGGAATGTTCCCGGGGATGCTGTGTTTTTTCCTGTTGGACCTCGGGATCGTGGCGGCGCGGCGCATCGGGGACCTCAAGGCCGGGGGCATTTTCCCAATCCTCCTGGGCATCGGATTCCCGGTGGTGGCGGGCGCGGCGGCGGTGGGCCTCGCGAAACTGGTCGGGATGAGCGAAGGCGATGCGGTCCTGCTGACAATATTGTGTGCGAGCGGATCCTACATCGCGGTCCCGGCCGCCTTCCGCGCGGCGCTTCCCGCGGCGAACCCGAGCATCTATGTGGGACTCGCGCTCGGGGTGACTTTCCCATTCAATTTGCTGGTCGGAATCCCCTTCGCGTATTCCCTCATCCACGCCCTCTGGGCATGATTTCCCTATGAAAAAAACCGCACTCCTCTTCTCGGGCCAGGGCGCCCAGACCGTCGGCATGGGCAAGGATCTCGCCGCCGAGTTCCCCGCCTGCGCCGATCTGTTCCGCCGCGCCGATGCCATCCTCGGATACAACCTCTCCGCCACCGCCTTCGAAGGCCCGGCGGAGGACTTGACCAAAACCTCCGTGTGCCAACCCGCACTCTATGTCCACGGTCTCGCGTGCCTCGAGGCGCTGCGGGCACGCGTTCCCTCGCTCGAATTTCATGCCTCGGCCGGCCTGTCGCTCGGCGAGTTCACGGCCCACGCCGCGGCCGGGACATTCGATTTCGAGTCCGGCCTGCGCCTTGTGGACAAGCGGGCCCGCGCCATGCAGGAGGCCTGCGAATCGTCGCACGGCGGGATGGCGGCAATCATCGGCGGCGAGGAGGACCGCGTGCGCGAACTGGCAGCCGTGGCCGATGTGGATGTGGCGAACCTCAACGCCCCCGGCCAGATCGTGCTCTCGGGCGAGGCTTCCAAGATCGCGCTGGCCGTTTCGCTCGCCAAGGAATACAGCGCCCGCAAAGCCGTGGAACTGACCGTGGCCGGAGCCTTCCACTCGCGCCTGATGGATCCCGCCTACCAATCACTTTCCATCGCGCTCGAAGGCACCACGATGTCCGAGCCGCGCGTGCCGGTGGTTTGCAATGTCGATGCCATCGAGGTTTCCGATCCGCAAACGATCCGCCGCACGCTGGCCGACCAGGTGACCGGCAGCGTCTGCTGGTCCCAAAGCGTGGAGTATCTCATCGACAAACTGCACATCGAACGGTTCATCGAACTCGGCCCCGGCGGCGTCCTGGCGGGCCTGGTCGGGCGCATCCGCAAAGGCACGCCCGTCGTCTCGGTGGCGAATGTCGCGGACCTCGACCGCGCGGCGGAATTCCTCGCCGAGTAAAAAGCCATTGAAAAAGCCCTCAGGCTGGGGTTTTCTTCCACCTCTTCCGCGCGGTTAGCTCAGTGGTAGAGCACTACCTTGACACGGTAGGGGTCACAGGTTCGAACCCTGTATCGCGCACCACCCCCAGAGACTCGTCGAAATTGCCGCTTGACCGTTCGAGAGGGTCGCTGAATTTTTGGAACCCCTCACCCATGAACAGCCCCACGATACTCTGTGTTGACGATAGTCCGCTCGTCCACAGCCTCGTCACCCGGGCACTGCAGCCTTACGACACACGGCTCGTCCACGCCGAGGACGGCATGATGGGATTTCATTTCGCATTGAACGAGAGTCCCGAGTTGGTGCTGCTCGATGTGAAAATGCCCGGCTTGAACGGCTATCAACTCCTGGAGCGCCTGCGAAAGGAACCGCGAACCTGCCATGTGCCGGTGCTGGTGATCACATCCGAAACGGTGCGGGAAAATATTCTGCAGCTACTCAAGTTCGGAATCCAGGACTACATCGTGAAGCCTTTCGATGAATCCACGCTGGTGGGCCGGATCTCGAGACACATTCCCCTCCATCGTCGCAGCATCTCCGCAAAACCGCTTGCCCCGAACGATGCCACGCGGAAACCCGTTTCGAAAACGAGTAGTCAAAAACTGACGGCGGCATCGATCATGCCCAGGATTCGCCCAACGGCGATGACCACGAAACTGCGCCTGCAGAAATTCAACATCGCCGACGGCCAACCGATGGAGGGAATCCGGGACACGACGCTCGCCGAAAAATTAGATGATTATGTGCTGCTCCTCGGCTCGATGAACGCCTTCCTCGTGGGGATTTTCATGAAATTGCTCGAAAGCGGGAAGGTCCGCGTCGAGTTCCGCGACCGCTGCGAAAGGCTAACCCTTGCCGAAGGTGTGGAGCCCTTCGAGAAGCAGGACGCCATGCAACTCCTGGAAGGTTACATGTCCCGCAAGGGATGGAGCGTCCAAACGGAGCAGCCGCTTGGCGTCACGCAACAAATCAATTTGCGCAGCGAGGAATTGGTCAAAACGAAGCGCAAAAGTTAGCCCGTAGTTCTCAGGCGCGAGCGCTCACTCCGATGTCCTCTTTTCAGAGGGCATCGGGTGATTTCAAACATTGAAGCGGAACTCGACCACATCGCCGTCCTGGACGGTGTAGTCCTTGCCTTCGAGACGGAGTTTTCCGGCTTCGCGGGCCTTGGCTTCGGACCCGCACGCAACGAGGTCGGCGTAGGCGACAATCTGCGCGGCGATGAAACCGCGTTCGAAATCTGTGTGGATAACGCCGGCGGCGGCGGGCGCCTTGTCCCCGGCGCGGATCGTCCAAGCGCGGGATTCCTTGGGTCCGGTCGTGAGGTAGGTGCGCAATCCGAGCAAATGGTAGGCGGCGCGGATGAGTTGCGAGACGCCGCTGTCGGAGACACCGAGGCCGGCGAGGAACTCGGCGGCTTCGGCGGGCGGGAGTTCGGCGAGTTCGCTTTCGATTTGCGCGCTGACGACGACGGCCCCGCAGCCGAGGTGGGCGGCGGCGTATTCGCGGACGGCTTGGACATGCCGTGCGGCAGCGGACGAACCGTCCTCGAGCCCGGCGAGGTCGTTCTCGCCGACATTGCAGGCGAAGAGGGTGGGCTTCGAGGTCAGCAGGAAAAACCCGTGCAGGAGTTCCTTTTCGGCCGCGTCGAGCTCAGCCGTGAGGGCGGGTTTGCCGGAGTCGAGGTGGGGCAGGAGTTTTTCCGCAAGGGCGAGTTCCGCCTTGGCCGCCTTGTCGCCGGACCGCGCGCCCTTCTGGCAGCGCTCGGCGCGTTTTTTCACGGAGGCAAGGTCGGCGAGGATGAGCTCGGTGTTGATGACTTCGATGTCACGGACCGGATCGACCGAGCCGGAGACATGGTGGATGTCGGAACTTTCGAAACAACGGACGACCTGGATGATGGCGTCCACCTCGCGGATGTGGCTGAGGAACTGGTTGCCGAGCCCCTCGCCCGCGCTCGCGCCGGCGACAAGGCCGGCGATATCCACGAACTCGATCGCGGCGTGGACGGTTTTTTCCGACTTCGACATGGCCGCGAGGGTTTCGAGGCGCTCGTCGGGCACATTCACGATGCCGACATTCGGTTCGATCGTGCAGAACGGAAAGTTCGCCGCCTGCGCCTTGCGCGTGCGGGTGACTGCATTGAAGAGGGTGGATTTCCCGACATTCGGGAGCCCGACGATTCCTGCCTTGAGCATAGGCGCGCGACACTATTGGCGGACTGGATGGCGTGGGAGAAAAATGTAATGTCGGGGGATGCCGTGGGTGCGCGTCGTTTTTATTGTGTTGGGATTTTTCGTTTCGGCGACAGCCTCGCCTGCGGACAACGATTGGCGGGCGCGGGCCACTCCGGCAGCGGGGGATTTTCCCATGGTGGATTCGTTCCGTGCGGCATTCCGCATTGGTTGGCTGGAGATCGCGGCGGCCAAGGCGGAGGCGAAACTCACCGCGAACGCCACGGAGGTTTCGGTGCATGCGGAGGGCGGATCGATCGGGCTTGCGCGGCGGCTTTATCAGCTCGACGCCACACTCGATGCCGTGGTGCGCGTGCCGGGACTCGAAACCGTCCGCTCCGAGCAACTCGAGAAATACCGCAAGCGGACGCTGCTCACGGAGGTGGCGGGCTCGAATGGCAGGCTCTCCACGCGGCGCGGATGGATCGGCGACAACCTCGAATGGAATCCGGTGAAGATTTTTCCGGCGCGTGATCTTTTCGCGGCGATGCTGTTCATCCGCAGCCAACCACTGGCAAGGGGCGACAAGGTGGGCGTGGTGGCATTTCCCGGCGACTCGGCATTTTTCGTGGAGATCGAGTCGCTCGGCACGGAGCCGCTCGCCCTCGGCGATGAACGGCGCGATACGCTCAAGCTCGACCTCCGCATCAGCCGGGTGAACACGAAAAAAGGAAACTCTCTCGAGCCGCACTCGAAATTCCGTTCCGGAAAAATCTGGCTCTCGAATGATGCCGACCGGATTCCGTTGCGCGCCGAGGTGGATATTTTCATCGGCTACCTGTTCGCCGAGATCACCTCGTTCGAAAAACTGCCGCAGTAAAAACGGATGGAGAATTCGATTACCAAAACAGCGCACTTGGAACGGCGCGACCAGGATGGTCCTGCTTGTCAGGACCGGGGCGGGTTTCGCAATCACCCCGGTGCGGCTCCGACAAGCGGAGCCCTCCTCGCAAGGCGGAATTCGGGGAGCGAACAGGGAAATCCAATTCCTGCCGGTTGGTTCGGTCCCGGTGCGAAGCCCCTGGAGATCGATTTCGGCTGCCACCGCGGAGCGTTTCTCGTCGGGATGGCGGAGTTGCACCCGCTGGTGAATTTCCTCGGGATCGAACGCCAGGCCGAGCGCGTGGCGAAATGCAATGCACGGATCGCGCGCCTCGGCCTTGCCAATGCCCTTGCGGTGCAGGGAACGGGCGCGCAAGGACTGGAATTTTTGCCGGACGGGTGCTGCGCGGTGTTCCACCTGTATTTCCCGGACCCTTGGCCGAAACGGCGTCATGCCGCGCGCCGGGTGTTCCAAAAGGATTTTCTCGATGCGGTGCGGCGGGTCTTGGCTCCCGGCGGGACACTGCGGGTGATGACCGACAACGAACCGTATTTCCTCGAGATGATGGAACTCGTTGGAGCGCTTTGGACCGAGCGAAAATGGGACGATGGGCGCGAGCGCGTGCCGACCGCGTTCGAGGCGGTTTTTTCCAAGCTCGGGAAAACGCCGTTCCGCGCGTGCCTCGCGCCGGCGGGTTAGGACAGGATCGCCGGGTCGCCTGAAAGCATGGAAAATTTTCGCCTGGTTCGGCTCTATACCGCTTTGTTTTTTTGTCTGACGGGGCGTATGTAAAACCCCAAGAGGTTATTGCGATTGGTTAG
>JBMOIA010000025.1:0-11433 GCA_049317565.1 Terrimicrobiaceae bacterium
ATCCTCCGCAGCGCCGGCCCACCCAACCGGCTCCGCAGCGCACCACCGGCCAACATGCCGACCATTCCTCCGAGCGGAAACAACACCGACAGCGGCATCGGAAAATCCAAACCCTGCGCGACCTTCGCCGCCACACCCGAGATCGAAACGAGGAAAATGACCATCAGCGATGTCGCAACGGCCCGGTGAATACTCGTTCCCGTGACATACAACAACGCCGGCACCACGATGAACCCGCCGCCGATGCCGAACAGCCCGGAAAGAATCCCCGCCACGGCCCCCGCGCCCGAGAGCCTGGAATAGCAACCGGGGCCCAACTTGCCGTCGCCGCGCACCACGCAGGGACCCACCGCGCCGGCCCCTTCATCCTTGCCATTCCACAGACGCCAACCGGTGAAAGCCATCAATAGGGCGAAAACCGAAAGCAGCAACGGCGCAGCCACAAATCCGCCCAGCCACGAACCCGCAGGCGCAAAAACCATTCCCGACGCCGCGAAAACCAAACCCGCACGAAAGTCCACCTCCCCGGCTCGCAGTCGCATCGCGGCCCCGAAACCCGCCGTCAATCCGACAACAGCCAGACTCAAACCAATCGCCGTCCGAACCGGCACACCGGCCGCATAAATCAATAACGGCACCGCGAAAATCGACCCGCCGCCGCCCGTCAAACCGAGCGACAGCCCGACCACGAAACCGCAGGCGGCTCCGACCCATCCCTGCAGATCAGCGATCAAGCCAGCAATTCCCGCGGCGCGTTTTCGAACTTGTCGGCGACGCAAACCACATCGCGTCCGTGCCGCGCCAAAAATGCGCAGGCCCCGGCCGCACGCGTTCCGCTTTGGCAACCGACAGCGAGCGGACCGGTGGGCACATCACCCAAGCGGGGCTGAAGACGCGTGTGCGCGAGATTCGCCGCCTCCCGGATGTGTCCGGCCCCGAATTCGGTGGCTTTCCGAACATCAAGAAACCTCCTGCCGCCAGCCATTGACTCCTTGAGCCCGTCGAAGCGGATGGCAGGAATCCCGGATCTCAAATTCTCCGGAGCGGAATCCACCTCCGCCGCAGGAAGGATTCCGACAATTTTATCGAACCCGATTCGCAGAAGTTGGCGCACGAAGCCGTCCGCCGCGGCGGGGTCGGCGAGAACGAGCACGATGTCCTGTCCGGGCTGTAGGTAACTTCCGGCAAAATCCGAGAACCGCTCGGGCGGCGCGAACAGGCTCCCGCGCAAATGCGATTTCAAAAATTCCTCCCGCGATCTGGTATCCACCACCACAAAATCGTCCTCACCGAGACGACCCGCGATATCCGCCACATGAACGACAGGCACTGCCGGCACATTACCGAGAATCGCAGGCCCCACGCGGTTCACATGTTTCATGTTGGCAAAGTAAGCGGGCGGCTCCGGCTGTCCGCTCAGGATGAATTTCACAAATTCGTCCTCGCCGGCAGTGAGCGCGAGCTTGAGCGCCGGGTTGAATTTTTCCTCGTAGCCGAAAGTGGAATTCGGGACCGCGCCGAGCGCCTTGCCACAAGCGCTCCCGGCACCGTGTGCGGGCAGCACCTGCACATGGCACGGCATCTCGGAGACCTTGCGCAGGCTTTGGTAGAGCGCGCGGGCGCCAGCCTCCTGCGTGCCTTCCAAACCCGCGGCCTGCTCGAGCAAATCCGGCCGCCCCGCATCACCGACAAACAAAAAATCCCCGCTCAGCAGCGCAATCGGTTCGTCCGCTCCGCCCCCATGGTCGGTCACCAAAAACACCATGTGCTCGGGAGTGTGTCCCGGCGTGTGAACGGCGCGGAACTCGATGTTGCCGATGCGGAATGTCGAGCCGTCGCGCAGCGGATGGTATCCCGGCAGCCCCTCGGCCCAAACACTCCGCCAAAATTCCCCACCTTCCTCGGAAAGGTAGAGCCGGATATTTGGATCGGCCGCGGCGAATTCGCGCGCCCCGCTGACGAAATCCGCGTGGATGTGCGTTTCCGCCACCGCCGTGATCCGCAACCCCTCCTGCGCCGCAATGTCACGATACCTGTCGATGTCCCGCTCGGGGTCGACCACCACCGCCTCGCCGCTGCGCTGGCAGCCTATGAGGTAGGAATACTGCGCGAGATTGGGATCGGATATTTGCCTTAAAAACATGGTGACCTCCTTGCTACCTCAAGTCGTCGCGCAACTCGGAGCCACCACCCGCTGGTTCCACGGCATCTTTGCGATCAGCATTCCCATGCCGCACCAATCCGTCGCGCCGGCGAACATCAGCCCGGCGCCGATGAAGCCGGACAGCCAGATGAATGCCGGATTCACAAAGTGGGCGAGCAGCACCCCGGACAGGACAATAAAGCCCGCCGCGATCCGCACCTGCCTCTCGAGCGAGATCATTCTCGACTGCCCGCGATTGACCGGCAGACCCGCGGCGATCCACGCCGCCGTGCCGCCCTCCACCACCCGGCAATCGGAAAATCCCGCCGCACCGAGCTTCTCGGCGGCCTTGGCCGCGCGCCCGCCGGATTGGCAAAGGATGTAAACCGGCGATCCCTTTCCGCAATGGGCGGCAAGCGCGTCGGGATCCAAGCGGTCCAGCGGCTCGAGCCGAACCCCCGGCACATGCGCCTGCGCATGCTCGACTGGAGTCCGCACATCAAGCAGCAGCGCCTGCGGGTCGCGCCCGCGGATTTCGTTCAGTTCCCGTGGTGTGATGGTTTTCATGATTGTGGTTGTGGTGTGAGTATTTCTTTATCGCTATAGAGCGATATTTGTAAAGGGACCTTTTCGCAAGGTGGGTGAATTTCCCGAGCCCATCAGCAGGCCCCAAGCGCGGCGTTGAAGACTTTCAAGACCGGGACGCCGTGCTTTTCCGCGAGCAGTCGGCAGTCCTCGAATTCAGGCGATTCGCGAATGGTCTCGCCGCCAAGGCGGCCGACCTTGATGCGGACGGGGCCGAACGGGGTTTGGGCCTCGCGGAATTCCCGCTGGAGTTTCAGACGACGGACGGTGTCGATGCGCAGGCCGAACGAGCTGGTTTCCGAAAAGATGGTCCGCGCGATGGCGTCGGATTTGGCGGGCTCGCAAAGGACGGTGAGCAGGAACCCCGGGCGGTTTTTTTTCATTTGCACCGGCGTGAGGAACACATCGAGTGCCCCCGCATCGAACAGGCGGCGCATCGCCTCGCCGGCGATCTCCGGCGTGGTGTCGTCGAGGTTGGTTTCGAGCCGCGCAACCTCGTCGGTTTCAGAAGAAAGTTCGGCCTCGCCGATTACGGCGCGGAGGACATTCGGGCGCGGAGAGGTGTCGCGCGTGCCGAGGCCGTAGCCGGTTTTTTCGATGCGCATCGCGGACATCGGTCCGAAGCGGGTGGCGAACTCCGCCAGCAATGCCGCACCGGTGGGCGTGATGAATTCGCAGGCCTCGTCGGTTTGGCGAAGCGGGATGCCCTTGAGGATTTCGAGCGTGGCGGGCGCGGGCAGCGGAAATTTGCCATGCGCGCACTCGATCCATCCAGTGCCTTCGACCAGGGCGGATGCCTCGATGCGGAGCGGACCGAGCGCATGGAAGCCCGCACAGGCGGCTACGATATCGGCGATCGAATCCGCTGCGCCGACTTCGTGGAATCCGATGTCGTCCACAGGAACACCATGGATGGCGGCCTCCGCCACAGCGATCCGCTGAAAAACCGAGACGGCACGCGATTTCACTTCCGGGTGCAACATGGACTCCTCCAGGAGTGCCCGGATTTCACGCCAGGTGCGGCCGTGGATGTGCAGGCCATGGGCGTGGTCGTGGCCGTGACCGTGGGAATGCCCCGCTTCGCCGTGGCTGTGCGCATGCACGTCGAATTTCCATCCGGAAATTCCCTGCCGGACGCCCCGCTGGAAATGGAAATGCACCTCGTCGCCCAACCCGAGCGCGGCGATGGCCTCGCGAAAAACCTCCTCGCCGACGCCAAGGTCGCGCAGGGCGCCGACAGCCATATCGCCGGCAATTCCGGAAAAACAATCGAAGTGGAGAATTCGCATGGAAATTTTCGGGCGCGGTTTTAGTGTGCGCGCGCTGTCGATGATTCCACGCTCCGCCCCGCTTCGCAACCTCGCCGCATTGGCGGTGTTGGCCGCGCCTCTGTGCCATGCGGCGGGACCGGATTTCGAAGCGGCGAATGCGACCTTCGGGTTGCCGCTGATGGCGGATGACAATTTGTGGGATGACGATGCGGCGGCACTGGCGGCCCGGCTCAAATGGCCGGTGGAGTCCAAAACTTCCACCGATGCGAGTTACCGGAAGTATCCACGCGATGACGAGCGGGTTCTCGGCGCCCGACCGCATTCGGCGGTGCTCTACGCCGAGGACGGCAAGCCTTCCAGCCTCTCGCTCATTTTCGCCAACAAGGGCGACAGCGTGCTTTATACGACACCCGGTTCGCAGCGTGACCTGCACCTGCTCAAGAACAAGCAGGTGCGCGAAGTGAAGCGGAGCATCCAAGCCGACAAAATGACTCTGGACGAAAAGCTCACGGGGCTTTTCGGCGAGCCGCAGGCCGACCGCTTCGGCCAGGGGCGCGAGACCCGCGAGAATGTCAAACGGTGGGATTGGAACGGACACGCGTTCCTCCTCGCGGCACCGCGCGACGAGTATGTGGCCTTGCGCATCATGCCTTCGGAATCCGCCGATACGGGCGGAAAATCCCGCATCCCCGACAGCGAAATCCGCCGCCGCGTCACCTCCCGCGTCGAAAAGCGGCCGAACGGCGATGTGGTTCTCAAGGACATGCCGATGGTGAACCAAGGACCGAAGGGATATTGCGTTCCCGCCACTTGGGAGCGCGCGATGCGCTACATGGGCGTTCCCGCCGACATGTATGTCCTCGCGATGGCCGGAAACACCGGCATGGGCGGGGGAACCTCGGTGGATGCCATCGCAGCTGGCGCCCGCGAGGGAATCGTCCGGGCCGGGCGTAAGATCGAGGATGCCAACCCCGGGCTCGAACCACGCGATGTTGCCAAATACATCGACCGCGGACTGCCGCTCATGTGGGCGATGTTTTCCACCCCCGAATTCAACAAGGCCGCTGACTCCCGCCTCGCCGCCCGGCGCGCCGCACAGGACCCAAGCGAATGGGAAAAATCCCTCGCCCCGGCGCGCAAGGCCGCACGGAAATTCCGCAAGGACCGCAACTCAGGCCATGTTTGCATGGTCATCGGCTACAACTCCCGCACGGGCGAGATAGCGGTCTCCGATTCGTGGGGACCGCAATACGCCGAGCGCTGGGTCACCACCGAGGAGGCCGAAGCCGTGAGCCAGGGCAGGCTGCAGGCAATCGTTTTTTGAAATGGAACAACAACCACCCTTCACCACACAGGACGCGCTGAACCTCTACAATGTCCCCCGCTGGGGCGGCGGGTATTTCGGCATCAACTCCGCGGGCCACGCCTGCGTCCACCCGAAGCGCAACGGCGACACGATCGACCTCATGGAAATCGCCGCCGAGGCGAAGTCGCGCGGGCTCGCTTTCCCGCTCGTGGTGCGGTTCCACGATCTTCTGCGCGACCGTGTGGAAACGATCAACAAATCCTTCGCCGAGGCGATTGCGGAGTCCGGCTACTCCGCGCCCTACCGCGGCGTGTTTCCGATCAAGGTGAACCAACTGCGGGAAGTGGTGGAGGAAATCCTCGATGCCGGCGCGCCGTGGCATTTCGGCGTCGAGGCTGGCAGCAAGCCGGAACTCCTCGCCGCGCTCTCGGTCCACACGGACCCCGAGAGCCTCGTGATTTGCAACGGCTACAAGGACACGAGCTTCATCCGCAGCGCGCTCCTCGGCCGCAAGCTGGGAAAAAAGGTCATCCTCGTTGTGGAGAAACTCGAGGAACTCGCGCACATCCTGCGCGTCTCGCGCGAGACGGGCATCGCGCCGATGGTCGGACTTCGGGTGCGCCTCCTTTCGAAGGGCGCGGGCAAGTGGGCGACGAGCGGCGGCGAGAACGCGAAGTTCGGGCTCTCCACCGCGGACCTCGTCGAGGCCAGCGACATGCTGCACGCCGCGGGGCTCGGCGATGCGCTGCAACTCGTGCACTTCCATGTCGGCTCGCAGGTGCCGGACATCGGGACCATCAAGCGCGCCGTGCGCGAGGCGGCGAGGTTCTACGCAAAGCTTTCCAAAATGGGTCACACGCTCGGCCACCTCGATGTGGGCGGCGGCCTCGGCGTGGATTACGACGGCTCACGCACGACCTTCGACAGCTCGATGAACTATTCCCTCGAGGAATATGTGCGCGACATCGTTTACACGGTGAAGGAGGTCTGCGATTCCGAATCCGTTCCGCATCCGGTGCTGGTCAGCGAAAGCGGGCGCGCGATCGTGGCACAACACTCCGTGCTCCTCGTGGAAACCTTCGGAGCTATCGAAAAAACCAGCGCCCGCGAGGTTCCGAAGCCCGCCGACGGGGGTTCGCCGATCCTCTCCGACCTCCTGGAAATCCTCGCGAATCTCGCGCAGCGGCACCGACTGGAGGATTTGCACGATGCGCAGGAACTCCGCGAACGGGCACAATCGATGTTCGACCTCGGCCTGCTCGACCTGCGCACGAAGGCGGGGATCGAGACCGTGTATTGGCAGATCGCCGCGCGGATCGTGGAGTTGTTCCGCCACGCCGAGCATGTGCCCGAAGAGGTGCGCGAAATGGAGACCGTGCTGGGCGACCAGTTCCTCTGCAATTTCTCCGTGTTCCAATCCCTGCTCGATCACTGGGCGCTCGGCCAGCTTTTCCCCGTGATGCCGATCCACCGGCTCGACGAGCGGCCGGACCGCAATGCGACGCTCGTGGACATCACCTGCGATTCCGACGGGAAGGTCGCGAAATTCATCGACCTCCAGGATGTGAAGGAAACGCTGCCGCTCCACCGCTGGCGGCCGGGCGAGCCGTATTACATCGGGTTTTTCCTCGCCGGCGCCTACCAGGACATCATGGGCGACCTCCACAACCTCTTCGGCCGCGTGAACGAAATGCACATCTACCTCGATCCCGACGAGGACTCCGGTTACTACATCGAGGAAATCCTCCCCGGCAGCACAATCGGCCAGGTGCTCTCGCTCACGCAGTGGGATGTGAACGAACTCGCGCGCCGCATGAAGGCGCAGACCGACGCCGCGATCAAAACCGATCGGCTGAAGCCGAACGAGGCGATGCGCCTCCTGGACGACTACGAAAAAAGCCTGACGCTCTACACCTATCTGAACTTCGACGACCAACACACCACCCAAGGAGGTTCCAACTGATGGCCATCTATGTTTACGAAACCATTCCCGATGCCGAAGGAGCTCACATCAAGACCTTCGAGTTCAAACAAAGCATGTCGGACGCCGCCTACACGAAGCATCCGGAAACCGGGGAGCCGATCCGTCGTGTGTTGACCGGAGGAATCGGGATCATGACCGGCTCAAAGGGTGGCCAGTCCGCGCCGCGCGGCGGGGGCCATTCCTGCGGCACCGGTTGCGGCTGTGCCTGAAAATGGCGGCAAAAAAAACATCCAGCAAAATCCACTTCGTCGCCGGGAACGATGAGGCCGAAGTGAAAAAAACCGCTCTCGAGCTTTCGCGCCGACTCGCGCCGGATGCCGATGCCTTCGGTTTGGAAATCGTGGATGGAGGCGTCGAAAGCGTGGAAGCTGCAGGTTCGCGCCTGCGCCAGACAATGGATGCCTTGGCCACCCTCCCGTTCCTTGGTGGAACCAAGCTCGTCTGGCTCAAGAGCGCCACATTCCTCGCGGATTCGGTCACGGGATCGTCCGAGAACACCCTCTCCCAAGTGGAGAAATTCTGCGACTTCCTCGAGGAGGGCCTGCCGGACGGCGTTTCGTTCCTTTTAAGCGCCGTGAAACCCGACAAGCGCCGCTCGGCCTATAAGCGCCTCTCCAAAATCGCCAACACCACGATCTGCGACAAACCCGAACTCGGTTTCGGTGGCGGCGAGGAGGAGATCATCGATTGGACCGCCAACGAAGTCCGCAAGCGGGGCCTGTTGATTTCCGAACCGGGTATTGAAGTCCTCGCCTCGCGCGTGGGCCTTGAGCCGTCGCGTTTGCGAACCGAACTCGACAAATTGGAAACAGCCTTCGGCACCTCGCAGAAAATCGGGCCGTCAGAAGTCCGCGATCTCGTCTCCGCCACACGCCAGAGCGGAATTTTCGACCTCGGGAATGCCATCCAGGCCCGCAACCTCCCGCTGGCCCTGGCCACGCTGGACCAGTTGTTCCGACAGGGTGAAAAGGGAGTTGGCATCCTGCTGGCGAGCATTGCCCCGACGATCAGAAATCTCCTCGTGGCGAAGAGCCTCTTGGTTCGACACAAGCTCCGCCCGCCCTCGGATGCGAAATTTTTTGGCTCTTCGCTTTCCAAACTTCCACCCGAGGAAACCTCCCACCTTCCGCGAAAGAAGGATGGCGGAATCAACGCCTACGGACTCGGGTTGGCAGCCATCGGCTCATCCAAATACTCGCTCGAGGAACTCCAGCGCGGGATTCAAGACTGTGCCGAAGCGAACTGGCGTCTCGTGACCAGCCAAAGCTCCGATCAAACAATTCTCACGCGGCTGCTCGCGGCATTGATGCAGGAAAATCCCCATCGAATCCCAAAGGTCGCTTGACCATTTTCTGGTCTCAAAAAAGCTCGCCCTGACTCGGCACTGAAGCCGAACCGTGACCGGCGGCAGCGGCTTCCTTTTCGATCTCGCCGACCAGCGACCGGAATTCACACTCACGCAGCGCCTCAAGCAACTCGCCCCAGCGCGGACGGATCTCCAATTCCCTCCAAGGAACGGGCAACTCCAGGTGGTCGTCGAGCCGCACCATCTCCCGGTTCGAAACAACAACATCCCGGTGGGCCTCGATTTTTTCACGGAGCTTCGCGTTCGCCACCACCGCCGGATTCGCCAAGATTTCCCCCACCGTGCCGTGCGCGTTGATCAGGGCGGCGGCGGTTTTTTCGCCGATTCCCGGAACACCCGGAATGTTGTCCGAGGAATCGCCGGTTAGCGCGAGCACATCGGCGATGCGCGCCGCCGGCACACCCCATTTCGCCGCCACCTCCGCCGGGCCGAGCAGCGCAAATGGCGAGTCGCCCGCATCGGCCTTGGCCGTGGAATAGATATGCGTGGACCCGTCCACGATTTGCAGGATGTCCTTGTCGTTTGTCGCCACCACCACATCCGCGCCATCGCGGCGCGCCGCGGCGGCATACGAAGCGATGAGATCGTCGGCCTCGGTGTTTTGGACCCAAAGGCTCGCGACCCCGAGCAACGGAACTTTTTCCTGCAGCCAATCCTCCTGTGGCCGCAGCTCGTCAGGCATCTCGTCGCGGTTCTGCTTGTAGGCAGGCTGCAACTCGACACGGCGCGCGGGCAGCCCGCGATCCCAAACCACCGCCGCACGGTCGGGTTTCGTGTCGGCAAGCATCTTCCTCAGCGCCTTGAGGAATCCGAAAATCGCATTCGTGGGCTCGCCACGGGAATTGCGCAGACCGCGGATCGCAAAGAAAGACCTGTAAAGGTAGTAGTGACCGTCAACGAGCAGGAGGCGCATGCAGCCTCAGCTCGCGATCGTTCCGATCTCGACCGGCTCGACCTTAATCCCCTCGCCCTCGAGCCAGGCGATCGCATTTTTGATCTCCGCCCGCTCGCCGTCGAGTTCCAGCGAAACAATCCCGATCTCCTCGGTCACGCTGGCCTGCCGCACATTTGTCACGACCTCGAACTTCTTCGCGAGTTCCCACAAAACCGGCCGCGTGATGAGCCGCGCGGGAAACATCAGCCACAGGCGCGTTTTTTCCATGACGCGAACCTAATCCCCGCCGCGCCGCGCCGACAAGGGGTTTCAGGATGTCTTTAGCGGGCGTGCCACCGCGGGATTCCCCGCTACGATTTCATCCGGTCCCGCGCTGCGGAGCACCACCGCCCCGGCCGCGACCACCGTGCCGGCCCCCAACGCCACACCAGGACCCACGAACGCCCCCGCCGCGACCCAGCACCGGTCGCCGATTTCCACCGGCTTCGTGATCAGGTCGAATGCCTCCGCCCGATGGTCATGCGATCCCGTGCACAGAAACGCCCGCTGCGAGATGCAAACATTTGAGCCGATCCGCACGCGGTCAAGGCTCAGGATCAACACATCGTCGCCGATCCACACATGGTCCCCGACCTCGAGTCGCCACGGGAAAGTGATGTTTACATGCGAGCGCACGACCACCCCCCTACCAATCTTCGCGCCAAAGGCTCTCAGCACCGCACACCGCAACCCGGACGGCAACGGGAACCAGCATTCGAAACACAAGGATCGCACCACCCACCACAGGAACTCCTTCCATGCCGGCGCCCCGCGCTGGAAATCGCTGTTGTCGTATTTCGAAAGGTCCATCGCGGATTCCCAATAAACACGCCGCGCCCCCGCCAAGCGATGGGAAAATCCATTTTTTCCCTTGACGCCAAGCGCCCGCGCGGCGATATGCCTCACCACCTTATCGAGAGTGGCGGAGGGACTGGCCCGACGAAGCCACGGCAACCGCCGGAAAGCGCGACAGCGCCGACCGGGACCAGGTGCCAAATCCAGCCCGGCGGCTGCGCAAGCAGACGCGGGAAAAGATGAGAGGGACATTTTCGTAATCCGCAGGTGTCCTCCCCTCGTCCGCTCTCGGCAAGTGACACAGCCATGAGCGAAACACAGACCTACTTCTCGAACCTCAAATGCCGCGAATGCGGCCGCCTTTACCCGAAGGAGGCCATCCACATTTGCGAATTCGACTTCGGTCCCCTCGAAGCGGCCTACGACTACAAACTCATCGCCAGTCGCCTGGACCGCGCCACCATCGCCTCGCGCCCGCAATCCATGTGGCGCTACCGCGAACTCCTCCCCATCGACGGCGAGCCGACCGTTGGACGCCAGGTCGGGTTCACCCCGCTCGTGCGCGCCGACCGCCTCGCGCGCCACCTCGGCGTGGACGAACTCTACATCAAGAACGACACCGTCAATTACCCCACACTCTCGTTCAAGGACCGCGTGGTCTCCGTCGCACTCAGCCGCGCGCAGGAACTCGGCTTCAAGGTCGTCGCCTGCGCCTCCACCGGCAACCTCGCCAACTCCGTCGCTGCCAACGCCGCCGCCGCGGGCCTCGCGAGCTATGTCCTCATCCCCGCCGACCTCGAAAAAAGCAAGATCGTCGGCTCTCTCGTTTACGGCACGCAGGTCATCGGAATCCAGGGCGCCTACGACCAGGTGAACCGCCTCTGCTCCGAGATCGCCGGCAAATACGGCTGGGGCTTCGTGAATGTGAACCTCCGCCCCTACTACGCGGAGGGCTCGAAAAGCATGGGCTTCGAAATCGCCGAGCAGCTCGGCTGGAAACTCCCGCGCCACACCGTCATCCCCATGGCCAGCGGCTCGCTCCTCACCAA
>JBMOIA010000026.1:0-11323 GCA_049317565.1 Terrimicrobiaceae bacterium
GGGAGCGGCTTCGGGGGAGGGCTGGGATTTTGGCAGCGGGCCGCCGAGGGCTTGGAGGCGTTCGCGGGCGGTGGCGGCTTCGGGGAATTCGGCGAGTTCGGGTTTGTCGAGGAACTCGGAGTAGGTGCGGCGGGCGCTGGTGGTGTCCGTGATTTTTTCGAAGGCCTCGCCGCTGCGGAGGTAGGATTTGGCGACCCAGGGTTTCCAACGGCCATACATGTTGAAGACCTGGATGAAGTAGGGGATGGCTTTTTTCGGATCGTTCCGCTGCATGTGGAGTTCGCCCATGGTGTAGAGGGCCTCGGCCTTGAGGTCGGAGCGGACATTGTCGGCCTGGAGGAGTTGGTTGAGCGAGTCGAGGGCCTCGTCGTTTTCGCCGCGCTTCGCATGGAGCTTCGCCTTTTTGAGCATGGTGGGGGCGAAGACCGGGGTGCCGAGGTTTTCGCGTTCGAAGCGGGTGTAGAATTCGAGGGCGGCCTTTTCATTGCCGGCGAGGAGTTCGGCGTCGCCGAGGCCGGCGAGGATGCCGTCCTTTTGGATGGCTCGCGGGTTCCAGCGGAGGGCGTCGCGGAGCATTTCCGTGCCGTCCTGGGTTCGGCCGGCGGCGAGGAGGGCGTTGGCGATTTCGACGAGCAGGGCGGGGTTGTCCTTGCGGACATCGGCGATGGTGGCCGCCTGGATGAGGAGGCTCTGCGCGAGGTCGGGATCGGATTTTTTCACGACGGCGGCCTGGGCGCAGAGGAGCCGGAGGAGGAGGGTTTTCTTTCCGGAGGATTCGGCCTCGGTGGAGAGGTCGCGGAGGAGGGCGAGGTATTTTTTCGAGTCCTCCGGGCCGCGGTAGAGGCGGGCAAGGGCAGGGAAGAGATCGTCCACGGAGCGGATGGCGGGGTCGTTTCCGTATTCGGCGATGGCCTGCCAGTAGAGTTCGCGGGCTTTTTCGGGCTGCTCCTGCTGGCGCCAATACCAGCCGAGGTTCGCGATGGCTTCGGCAACACGGGGCGAGGTGGGGTTTTCCTGCCGGAATTTTTCCATGAGCTCGCGGTAGCGTTCGTATTCCTCGAGGAGCTTGAGGCCCTCGGCGGTGCGGAAGACGCCCTCGGCGTAGAGCTTCTGGTCGGTGGAGGGGATTTCCTTGAAGACGGCGATGCCGTCCTCCATGTAGCCCTCGTTCATGAGGGCGTTGCCGAGGAGGATGCGGGCCTCGTTGTTTTCGGCCTCGCCGGGGAATTTTTCGAGGTAGGCGTGGAGTTCGTCGATGGCGCTGCCGTAGCGCTCGAGTTGCTGGGAGCAATAGGCCTTCCGGAATGTGGCCTGGCCGCGGTGGCGCCCATCGGGGAATTTTTCGAGGTAGGCATCCATAGCTTCGCGGGCCTGGTCGAATTGCTTGTCGTAGGAAAACGCCATGCCCCGCCAGTAGGTGGCGGCGTCGGCGCGCGGATGTTTCGGCTGGGCGGAAAGGAAATTTTCGAATGCCGCGGCGGCCTCCATGTTTTTCTCGGCTTGCAGGAGCGCAAAGCCCCGCATGAAGAGGGCCTCGGGGCCGAATTTCGAATTCGGATATTTTGCTGAGATGCTTTCGAACACGGCGGCGGCTTCGTCGTAACGCAGGCTGGAGAGGAGCGCCTCGCCTTCCATGTAGAGGACTTCGGGGACGAGGGTGGAATCGGGGAATTTTTCCACGAATTTTTTCGCGGCAGCGATGGCTTGGGGCCAGTCGCCGATGGCGGTCCAGCAACGGACGATGTTGACGGCGGCCTGCTCGGAGAGTTTGTCCGGCGGGAGTTCGTCGAGCATTTTGTCCATGACGAGGGCGGCTTCGCGGTAGCGCTTCATCTGGAGGTAGGCCATGGCGAGGCGGAAGCGAAGTGCGGTGTCGAAGCCCTGGACTTTTTTGAAGTTCCCGAGTTCGCGGCCGACATCCTTAACGAGGCGCGAGTAGGTGATTTTCGCGTAGGGGTCGGAGGCGGAGGATTCGGCGGCCTTGAGTTGTTGCTCGAGAGCTGCGAGGCGGTTTTCCTGGTGGCGGACGAGGCGGTCGAATTGCCAGACGCGCTGGAGGCAGGCGATGGCTTTGCGGAACTGGCCTTGTTCGAGGAATCGGTTGCCGAGTTGCAGGATGAGTGTCTGGAACGAGACGAGCTGCGGGATGTCCGCCATGTTCGGGTATTCCTCCTCGACGACCTGCATGGCGGAGTCGTTGTCGCCGAGTTTTTCGAGGGCGTAGAGTTGGAAAATGACGGCGCGGCCGCGCGTCTCGGGCGGCAGGGTTGACTTGAGCTGTTTGTAGAAGTCGGCAGCGGCTTGGAAATTTTCCTCGAGGATGTAGGACATTCCGATCTGGGAGCGGGCTTCCGGGATGCGTGTGACGGCGGGGAAGCTGCGGATCTGGTGAGGCATTTTTTCCGCGCCGGGCGGGAAGAGGGTGATGAATTTTTCGAATGCGGCGCGCGCGGCGGGGTAGTCCTCCTGCTGCATTTGGGCGACGCCGAGCCAGAAGGTGAGGTCTTGTTGTTGCTGCTGCGGCAGCGGCGGGGTGGCAGCGAGCGCCTCGTTGATGGCCGGAATGGATTCCTGGAATTTCAGGAGTTGGACATAGCAGATCGCGACCGGGTAGAGGGAATTGTAGAGGGCTTGCTTCGCCTCCGGAGACGAGCCGTAGTCAGCTTTGAATTTTTCGTAGGCCTCGAGGGCGGCGGCGAAATTTTTTTGGCCGAAGAGGGTGCGGGCCTGCTCGAAAAGTTCGTTGGCGGTGAGGTTGGCCGAGGGCACGGGGGAGGTTGGCGCGGGAGGAGCGGGTGCTGGCTGGGCGCGAGTGCCGGCAGGCGCAATGACCAGCGCGCAGAGAGTTGCGACGAGAAGATGGTTCCGGCGGGCCATGGTTTCGGTGGGGAAGTCGATTTGTTGTCAAAAATCGCGGGGGACGGAAAGGGGAATTGTGTGCCTATTTCGGCGAATGGGTTGCGTGCGGGGCGGCGCTGGCTTATGTGAGACGCTTCCAATGGCCAAAGACGATTGCATAACAACGGACGGGGTGGTGGTGGATGTGCTGCCGGGAACTCTGTTCCGGGTGAAACTCAGCAACGGGCATGTGATCCTGTGCCACATCTCCGGGAAGATGCGGAAGCACTTCATCCGGATTGTTCCCGGGGACAGGGTGACAGTGGAAATTTCGCCTTATGATCTGACGAAAGGTCGGATCACCTACCGCGAGGCGGGCGCTCCGGCGCCGCAGCGGTAATCCCGGCGGCCGCGTTTCGCCGCGGGTTTGCTTAGGAAAGAAATTTTATCGTCAGCGGGAAGTCTGTGGTCTCGCCGTTGCTGGCCCGGACGGCGCCTTTGAACACCAGATAGAGCCAGGCCAAAAACAGCACGACCGGCAGGGCCAGTGGAACGATGAGGCAGGAGCCGAACACCGCCGCTATGCCCGAGAGGATAGCCAGGAGCGTCCAGGAGATTTGAAAATTCAAAACGGCCTTCCCTGCGGAATCCATGGCGGGGAAGTCGTTTTTCTTCACGAGCCAGATGATGAGGGGTCCGAGCACATGGCCGAATGTGGGCAAGACGAGTCCCGCCAGTGCGCTGAGGTGGAGTATCGTCAACCAGCGGCGCTCGTCAGCGGTGCCGGTTGGAGAGGGCGGTAAAGGCGGTGCATCGGAATCCATGGACAAAATCCTTCGCGCTTCTCGAAATAAAATCAAGGTGGGGAACTCTGGTTCTAAGTGTGAAACGGTAAGTTGCGAGCAAGGAGTGAACTGAAAAAGGTGGGGCCCGGAGCGCGGCTGAAGTTGCTGTTTGTGGCCATCGTTGCGCGGTAATAGGCTTCGAGGTTCTTGGCTGCTTTCGGCCAACAGTAAACATGCACTCGGAATCCAAATTGATGTTCACGGATCTGTTCGTGAAGCGGCCGGTTTTGGCGGTGGTCGTTGCGCTGTTGCTTTTGGTGGCGGGGGTGCAGGCGGTTTTCACGCTGACGGTGCGGCAGTATCCGCGCAGCGACAACGCCTCGGTGACGGTCACCACTTTCTATGTGGGCGCCGATGCGGAACTGGTGCGGGGGTTCATTACGACGCCGATCGAGCGGGCGATCGCGGCAGCGGACGGGATTGATTACATCCAGTCGGAGAGTTCGCAGGGGCGTTCCGTCATCACGGCGCGGTTGAAAATCAACCACGACCCGACCAAAGCACTCTCTGAAATCAGCGCGAAAGTGAACCAGGTGCGGGGGGACCTGCCGCCGGAGGCGGAGGTGCCGGTGATCGATATTGTGAGCGCTGACTCCGAGCGGGCGGCGGCTTATTTGCGTTTCGTCTCGGACATCCTGAAGCCGAACGAAATCACGGATTACCTCGCGCGCGTGGTGCAACCGAGGTTGACGGCGGTGCCCGGCGTCCAGCGGGCGGAAATCCTCGGGGGCCGCACTTTCGCGATGAGGATTTGGCTGAAGCCCGACCGCATGGCGGCGCTGAACATCAGCCCGTCGCAGGTGCGGCGCGCCCTGGCGGGGAACAATTACCTCTCGGCTGTCGGCAAAACCAAGGGCGCGCTCGTGACGGTGAACCTGACGGCCAACACAGACCTGCAAACGGTGGAGGAATTCGAACAACTCGTGCTGCGCGAAAGCGGCGGGGCGGTGGTGCGGTTGAAGGACATCGCGGATGTGGTGCTCGGGGCGGAGGACTACGACTCGGCGGTGAGATTCAGCGGCGAGCAGGCCGTGTTCATGGGGGTCTGGGTGCTGCCGAATGCCAACACGCTCGATGTGATCCGCGGGGTGCGGGAGGAACTGGACAAGATCAAGGCCGAGCTGCCGGCCGGACTCGAAGCGGGGATCGGCTACGATTCGACGGTTTATATCACCGATGCGATCCGCGAGGTGCTCAAGACGCTGGCCGAAACGCTGCTGATCGTGGTCATTGTCATCTACCTTTTCCTGGGATCGGTGCGGGCGGTCCTGGTGCCGGTGGTGGCGATTCCGTTGTCGATTTTGGGTGCGGTGTTCCTGATGCAGATGGCCGGATTCACGGTGAACCTGCTGACGCTGCTGGCGATCGTGCTGTGCGTGGGGTTGGTGGTGGATGACGCCATCGTGATCGTGGAAAATGTGGAACGGCATTTGTCGGAGGGGATGAAGCCTTTCGATGCGGCGATCCTCGGCGCGCGGGAACTGGTGGGACCGGTCATTTCGATGACAGTGACGCTGGCGGCGGTGTATCTGCCGATCGGCTTCCAGGGCGGGCTGACGGGATCGCTGTTCCGCGAGTTCGCATTCACACTCGCCGGCGCGGTGTTTATTTCCGGCATCGTGGCGTTGACGATTTCGCCGGCGATGAGTGCGGGACTTTTGAAGCCGGGCATGGAGGAGCGCGGGTTCGCAAAAGTGGTGGCGGGCGTTTTCAACCGGTTGAGGGATTCCTACTGCTCGGCGCTGGACAAGGTGCTCGCGAACCGTCCGGCGGCCTATGCCGTTTGGGCGGCGGTGGCGTTACTGAGCGTGCCGATGTTCCTGTTGTCGCCTACCGAACTCGCGCCCGACGAGGATCAGGGCGTGATCTTCGGGATCGTGGAGGCCCCGGCGGATGCGACGCTCGAGGAAACGGTGCGCTACGCCGACGAGGCGACGCGGATTTTTTTGGCGGTGCCCGAGACTTCCTACACTTTCCAGATCACGCAGCCGACATTCGGATTCGGCGGCATGGTCCTCAAGCCATGGGGCGAGAGAAAACGCACACCGGAGGAAATCCAGCCTGAGGTGGCGCAGAAACTTTCGCAGCTTGCGGGAATCCGCATGTTCCCGGTGACGCCGGCCGCGCTGCCGGGCGGCGGGGATTTTCCGGTGGAATTCCTCATCGCGTCCACCGCGGAGCCGGAGCAGATCCTCGAAATCGCCCAGCAGCTCCAGCGCAAGGCGATCGAGAGCGGGATGTTCGCCTTCCCGCCGATCATCGACACGAAGATCGACCAGCCGCGCACCGAGCTCGTGCTGGACCGCGACAAAATCGCCTCGATGGGGCTCGATATGCGGCAGATCGGCGAGGACCTCTCCGCGATGCTCGGCGGGAATTTTGTAAACCGCTTCAACATCGGCGGCCGGAGCTACAAGGTCATCCCGCAAATCCAGCGCGCGGACAGGCTCAACCCCGAACAACTTCGTGAAATTTATGTCACCGGCCCCGAGGGGCGCCTGATGCCTCTCGGCGCGGTGGCGGAGTTGAAAAACACCGCCGAGCCGAGATCTCTGAACCGGTTTCAGCAGTTGAATGCCGTGAAGCTGAGCGGCGTGGCGATCCGCCCGCTCGACCAGGCGCTGCGCTTCCTGGAGGACGAGGCGGCCAAGATCATGCCGCCGGGCTTCGTGGTGGACTACACGGGCGAGTCCCGCCAGTTGCGCGCGGAAGGCAGCAAGTTCCTGCCATCGCTGATTCTCGCTCTGTTGCTGATCTTTTTGGTCCTCGCGGCGCAATTCAACAGCTTTCGCGACCCGTTCATCATCCTTGTGGGTTCGGTGCCGCTGGCGTTGTTCGGCGCGCTGCTCTTCACCTTCCTAAAAATGCCCTCGCCGAATGTGCCGTTCTGGACCGATGGATGGACGACCACTCTCAACATCTATTCGCAGGTGGGCCTCGTGACGCTCGTTGGACTGATCGCCAAAAACGGAATCCTGATCGTGGAATTCGCCAACCGCCGCCAACTCGAAGGTCTCTCCAAACTCGAAGCCGTGCGCGACGCCGCGCGAGTGCGGTTGAGGCCGGTGTTGATGACGACGATTGCGACCGTGGTGGGCCATTTCCCTCTCGTGCTTGTGACCGGCGCGGGGGCTGCGGCGCGCAATTCGATCGGCCTCGTGCTCGTCGGGGGCATGGCGATCGGGACCGTGTTCACGCTCTTCATCGTCCCCGCGCTTTACATGCTGATGGCGCGGGAAAAAGCCAACTCGGGCAAAGGCCCCGAAACAACAGGCGGTTCCAGCGGAGCTTCAACGGAGAAGGCCCCTGTGCCGGCTTGAGAGAAAATACGGCCGACTCCGCGTCCCCCACTGATCAGGCCGCCAAGCCCAGCTTCGCGAGCAGCCTCGGAATGTCGACATGCGCCGCGACCAAATCCTGCACACGCTGGATTTTTTCTCTGTCGCCGGGCTGCAGTTTGATCCGCATCGAGTGGATGCGGTTGGCGATGGAATAACTGTCCATCGGCGAAACCACCACCGGCAGCCCGCTCTCCGCCAGCATCCGGAGCAAATTCGGATGCGGCATCAGTCCGTCGGACAAAACCAACCCCGAAATTTTTCCGCCGACCGAAGCGCCCGCATCGGCTATCGCCGCCAGCACGATGTCCTCGCGGTCGCCGGGCACAATCAAGAGCATCCCCTCCCCCAGCCTCTCGGGCAGGTTCGCCGAACCCACCGCGCCGATCATGGCCTCCCCTTCCACCACGCGAGAGGGCGCTGCATTGCAGTAAAATTCCCCGCGGATTTTTTCGGCGATCTGCCCGAGCGTCGGCTGCGCGAGCAGGCGCTGCATCGGCAACACGCCGAGCAATTCGAGCCCGAGCCGCCCGAACCCCCGCCGTGCGAAATCCGTCACATATTCGATTTTGTCCTCAAGGACCTTGTTCATCACCACGCCCACGATTTCCACGCCCTCAAGTTCGAAGAGGGCCTTGTTGAGCGCACCCTCGTCGATCGGCCGCCCGATTCCGCCCGGCACCACCAGCAGCACCTTGCTCTCCAGCAACCGCGCGACCGTTGCATTGGACAGGTCGAACACAGCCCCCACCCCCGCATGCCCGCTGCCTTCGATGATTGTGAAATCCTTCTCCCAACACGCCCGGTCGAACGAATTCCTGATCCGCTTCACCAGTGCGTCATGGTTGGCCTCGTTGATATACCGCCGCGTGAAATCCGGCTCCACGGCGATCGGACTCATGTGCTCGATCGGAATTCTGGGATTGAAAACCGCTTCGATGAGCAGGCTGTCATCGTCGATCCGCCGTCCGTCCACTTCGGTGAACCTCTGCCCGACCGGCTTGATATAGCCGATTCGCCCGAACAAGCCGCTCAGCGCGGCGTAGAGCCCGAGCGACATTGTCGTCTTGCCGGTATCCTGCTCGGTGGCGGCGATGAAAAGCCGCGGTGTGACGGTGTTCACGCGTCGGAGCCGGGGTCCTCGGCGGGATACAGCTTGCGGTATTCGATCGCCTGCAATCCCACCAGCGCCGCCATCGCCACAATACCCTGCGGAGTGCACCCTCGCGGCAAATCCGCCGCCGGTTTCGTGAATCCCAAAAACATCTGCCCGTAGCTCTCGCAGTCGGCCAACATCTGCACAAGTTTCACCGAGATGTTCCCACTGTTGAGGTCGGGGAAAACCAGCACATTCGCCCGCCCGCCGACATGGCTCTCGCCCATCTTGATCCCGGCCAGCGCCGCATCCAGTGCGGCATCAGCCTGCATCTCGCCGTCCACGGACATCTCCGCGCCCGCCTTCACCGCAATGTGCCGCGCGAGTTCCACCGCCGCCGCCACCTTCTCGGTGGACGCCGTGCGCGCGCTCCCCTTGGTGGAAAAACTCAACATCGCCACCCGCGGCCGCCGACCGAAAACTTGCCTTGCGAATTGCCCGGTCTGCACAGCGATGCTCGCGAGTTGTTCGATCGTCGGATCGGGAACAATTCCTGTATCGCCGAAAAACAAAACCCCGTCGTCGCCATGCTGCCGCGACTTCAATTCCACTATCGTGCAGGAGGAAATCACATCCGCGAACGGCAGCGGCTTCACGAGCAGCAGCATCGGCCGCAACAGCGCCCCGCCCGCCGACTCCACCCCGCCCACCAGCGCGTCGGCGAGGCCGTATTGCACCATCATCGCCGCGAAATAATTCGGCTTCACCATCGTCTCCATGCTGTCGCGCAACCCGGTCTTGCGGTAGCGCTCGAGTCGCTCGAGCCGACGGCAGAACGCAGGCAATTCATCGGAAGTCTGCGGGTTCACTATCGCCACATGGTCGAGGCTGATCTTCTCGTGCGCCGCGATGTTTTCGATCACCTCCCGCCGCCCGAGCAGGATCGGAATGCCCAATTGCCTCTCGTAAAAAATCTCCGCCGCCCGTATCACACGCGGCAACTCGCCGTCGGGAAAAACAACCCTCTTGGGATGCCGCCGGACTTTTTCAAAAACCGTTTCGATGAATCCCATGGATTGCCAGACGCCGGCGAAGGTGGAGAAGAACACCCCGCGAGACAAGGAGAACATCGCCGGGTTCCACGGCACCCTCCGCGCCCGCACGCGCACAGTCGCCTTCCCGCGCCGCCCGCTCGCCATGGGAATCCTGAATATCAACGACGATTCGTTCTCCGGCGACGGCACACTCGACCAATCCCTCGCTCTCGCCCGCGCCACCGAAATGGTTTCGCAGGGCGCAGACATCATCGATGTGGGCGGTGAAAGCGCCCGCACGAACCGCCCGCCCATCACCGAACACGAGGAAATCGACCGCATCATCCCGTTCTTGGAAAAATTCCAAGCCACTGTTGCGAACGCCACGCCGCGCGATGGCACCCAGCTCTTCCCTCCCCTCCTTTCCGTCAACACCTGGCGCCCCGCAGTCGCCCGTGCCGCTGCCGAAATCGGGTTCGACATCCTCAACGACATCGGCGCCCTGCCCGACGGCACCAATGCCCGCATCTGCGCGGAGTGCGGAGCCGCGCTCGTCATCATGCACTCACAGGGCTTGCCGAAAGTTCCCCACACCCACGCCACCTACCCGGACATCATCGCCGAGCTCCTCCGCTTCTTCCGCGAAAAAACAGCCCTCGCCCTCTCCGCCGGTCTCCCGCCCGAGCAAATCATCCTCGACCCCGGCATCGACTTTGCAAAGCAAGCCCCCGACAACCTCGCGATCTTCCGCCACCTCGAAAAAATCTCCCACCTCGGCTTTCCCATTCTCGTCCCAGTCTCGCGCAAAAGCGTCATCGGCCGCGTCCTGGGAATCGAAAAGCCCGCCGACCGCGACGCCGCCACCGTCGCCTGCATTGTCTCTTCCATCCTGCGCGGCGCCTCGATCCTGCGCGTCCACAATGTCCCCGCCGCATGGTCGGCCATCCGCACACTCGAGCTTGCGGGTTGAACACCCCACCCGCTTGCGCGCCCGAGGCCCGGTGGTAATTTCCATCCGTGAGCAAATCCGTCGTCCCTGTCCAAATCAAGGCACTCATCCCCACCAATGCCGGCACTGCCGTCTTCCTCGGCAACGACGAGAAAATCTTCACCATCTACATCGACCAATCCATCGGCGCCGCGATCGGCATGTATCTCAACCAAGTCGAAAAGGAGCGTCCGCTCACGCACGACCTCATCGCCAGTATTCTCACCGCACTCGGTGCCAAGGTGGAGCGCGTCGTCATCAACGATTTCAAAAGCGGCATCTACTACGGCCGCCTCATCGTCACCGCCGAAAACGAACTCCAGCAGCGCAAGATCGTCGAGATCGACGCCCGCACCAGTGACTGCATGGCGATGGCGGCTCTCCAAAAATCCCCCATCTTCGTGAACCAAACCGTCTGGGACGAAGTCGAGGACATGACCCCGCTTTTGGAAAAACTCCAGAAACCCGGCGACCAGCAGGAACCCCCCGCGTCCGAGGAAAACGAGTAGAGAAAAGAAGGGGCGTGGCCGTCTCCCCGAATCGTGGGCTCTGCGGACCGGAGGCACCTGCCGTGCAGGCACTGGTATGACCCCTTAACTTACTTCGCCTTGGCTGCCGCGAAATTCGGATTCAATGGATTGATATCCACCATGCGTTGCTGCGGCAGCACGACGAGGTCCATGTCTTCCATCGGAATCGCTCCGAGCAAAACCTCATCCCCCATCACGATGGCACCAACAAAGGCAACGCGGTTTTTAAACCTGGTTTCGACAGGCCCGACATACGGCACCATTTTCCTCGACCCATCGGCGAGCGTGACCTCTTTCCTTCCCGTCTCCTCGAGCGCCAACTGCAACCGCACATGGTCCGGAATGACCAGATAGGTGGCCCCGCTGTCCGCCAACGCCTCGACATCGACCGGTTTTTTGTCCGGCAGCCTGGGATTCGAAAGTGTCAACATGCAATAGGATAGACCCACTGGCGTTCCTTATCAAACCAAGCGGCAAACGAAACCAAAATCCCTAAACCTTCCCGCCCATCGCCCGCTCGACAAGCATCGCTGCGAGCGGTTCGGTGGCGCGGTCCAGTTCCGTTAAAAGCTTTTTCAACTCTGCGGCATTTTTCGCAGCAAGGCTTTCGCGCGCTTTCGCACTCAATTCCAAAACCTGCACGCGCGTCGCCCC
>JBMOIA010000027.1:0-11199 GCA_049317565.1 Terrimicrobiaceae bacterium
TCATGCACGACCTCGGCGTCCTCGGCCGCTACATTCCCGAGTTCGGCGCCCTCGACTGCCTCGTCCAGCACGAGTTCTTCCACCGCTACACGGCCGACGAGCACACCCTCGTCTGCATCGAAAAACTCGACGCCGTCCTGTTCTCGGACCGCCCGAAGCTCGAGGGCTACCGCCGCATCTTCGGCAAGCTCGACGACCCTGCCATCCTCTACCTCGCTCTCCTCCTCCACGATACCGGCAAGGCTGCGAACACCCGCCACCACGAGGAAAACAGCGCCCTCCTCGCCCACAAGGTCGCCCGCCGCCTCCAACTCGGCCCGGGCCGCCGCCGCATGCTCATCACGCTCGTCGATTCCCACTACCTCATGTCGAAGCTGGCGCAGACCCGCAACCTCGAGGACCCCGCCACCACCGAGGAATTCGGCCGCATCGTCGCCGACCGCAACAACCTCGACGCCCTCATGCTCCTCACCCTCGCCGACGGCATGGGCACCAGCGACCAGAATTGGTCGGACTGGAAAGAGGGCCTCGTTTGGACGCTCTACCGCCGCACCGCCCGCTGGCTCGAGGGCGGCATTGGCGCCATCGAACAAACCCGCCGCGACCGCGACTCCCGCAAAGAAGCCGTCGAAACCGCTCTCGGCCCCTCGTTCCGCGACGAGACCGACGCCCACTTCCATTTCATGCCGGCCCGCTATTTCCAGATGTTCGGCCCTGACGAAATCCGCGAGCACATCCTCCTCTTCCGTGAATTCCTCGCGCGCCGCAGCCGCGACGAATCCCTCGCCCTCGCCCCCGCGCTGCGCTGGATCCATCGCCCCGAGAAGGGCCACACCGAGGTCTGGGTTTGCGGATGGGACCGCCACGGCCTCCTCGAACGCATCGCCGGCGCCTTCCTCTCCGTGCGCCTGAACATCCTCGGCGCCGACATCTTCACCCGCACCGACAGCCTCGTCCTCGACATCTTCCGCGTCGCCGGCACCAACCTCCAACCCGTCGAAAACCCCCGCGACATCTCGAATGTCGAGAAGCGCCTCGCCGAGTCCATGCGCCACCTGGAATACGATTTCATGCCGCTCATCGGGTCCGAGACGCGCCTCCTCACCTACCGCCTCTCGCAGGAGTTCGACCTCCCCACCCGCATCAACATCGACAACGAATCCCACCCCGTTTACACGCTCATCGACATCCAGACCCCCGACCGCCTCGGCCTCCTTTACGACCTCCTCCGCGCAATGGCCGAGAACGGCGTCAGCATCGAAATCTCCCGCATCACCACAGAAATGGATGTCGCCATGGACTCGTTCTATGTTTACGGGCCGGACGGCAGGAAAATCGACTCCCCGGCCGCGGTGAAAAAACTCCAGCGCGTCCTGCAAAAAGCGGCCGTGAAAAAGCCCGAATGACCCCGCGCTTCCCCGCGCTTTTCTTTCGCCAGGTCCTCCGCCTCTGGCTCCGCCACCCGCTCCTGCCCGCGCTGAACATCCTCGGCATCGCAGCGGGCGTTTCGGTTTTCCTCGCCATCCAAATCGCCAACCGCGGCGCCCTCGAGAGCTTCCGCGGCGCCGTGGGGCTCGTCGCCGGCCGCGCCCACCTCGAAATCCGGGGCGACATCCCCGAGACCCTCTTCACCCGCATCGCGAATTTCCGCGGCGTCGCCTCCGCCACCCCTCTCGTCGAGGGCATCGCCACTATCCCCGACCGCCCGGGCGAATACCTCCGCATCCTCGGCATCGACCCCTTCACAGGCACCGACATGCGCGTGTTCGAATTGAAAAGCCCCGAGGGCGGCGAGCCCGACCTCGAACTCTGGCTTGGCAAACCCGGCACCATCGCCGCCCCGGCCTCCGCCGAACTCCCCGAGGAATTCCGCGTCCTCGCCGCCGGCCGCTCGAAAACCCTCCGCCGCGCCTTCCTCATGGAAACGACCGACCCGCTCGCCTCGGCCGATCCCCGCATCGCGGCCATGGACATCGGCTGGGCGCAGGAACTCCTCGAAACCACCGGCAAACTCACTTCCATCCAAATCACCGCCAAGGACCCACTCAAAAGCGCCGAACTCGCCGAGGCCCTCCGCGCCATCGTCCCGCCGGATGTCACGGTCGCCCCACCTGCCCGCCGCGGCTCGGAGACCGAACTCATGCTCGCCGCGTTCCAGCTGAACCTCACCGCCCTCAGCCTCGTCTCGATGGTGGTCGGCGTGTTCCTGATCTACAACAGCCTCTCCGCCGCCGTCGCCCGCCGCCGCCGCGAAATCGGCATCCTCCGCGCCTGCGGCGCCACACGCGCCGAAGTGAATTTTCTCTTCCTCGGCGAGGGCCTCCTCTGCGGCCTGCTCGGCAGCCTCCTCGGAATGCTCGCTGCCGGCCCGCTCGCGGGAATCATCGCCGCCCCTGTTGGCCAAACCGTCACCTCGCTCTACACGCCTGTCGGCATCACCGATCTCTCGCTCGCCCCCGCGCAAATCCTCGTTGCGCTCGCCGTGGGGCTCGGCGCCTCGCTCGCCGCCGCCTGGCGCCCCGCCTCCGAAGCCGCCTCGGCCGATCCCGCCACCGTCCTCCGCAGCGGCTCGGCCATGGATTCCTTCCCCGCGCGCACCCGCCCCTGGCCGGTTTTCGGCGCTGCCAGCCTCGCCGCCTCGGCCGCCCTTTCCTGGTGGGCATTGCAGGGTGGCGGCAAATACCTCGGCTTCGCCTCCGTCGCCCTCGTCATCGCCGGATTCACGCTGCTCGTCCCCTCGGCCGTCCGCGCCTTCGTCCCGCTCGTCCGCGGCCCGGGCTGGATTCCCCGCCTCGCCGCACAGCACCTCGTCCGCTCGCTCCACCGCAACGCCGTCACCATCGCCGCCCTCGCCGTCGCCGCGGCCATGACCGTCGGCGTTTCCGTGATGATCCATTCATTCCGCGCCAGCGTCCACTCGTGGCTCGGCAACACCCTCGTCGCCGACCTCTTCATCGCTCCCGCCGCCAACGAAATCGCCGGCCTCTCGAGCTTCCTCCCCGCCGAGTCCGTCGAATGGGTCAAAAACGACCCCCGCGTCCGCGAAGCCGCCACCTTCCGCGAAATCCGCGTCCCCTGGGGAACAAAGACCGCCACCCTCGCCGTTGTCGGCGGCGCCGCCCGCGGCCAACTCGAATTCCTCGCCGGCCCTTCCAACGCCGCCGAACTCTTCCACTCCCCGGGCCACGCCGCCATCTCCGAAAGTTTCGCCAACCGCCACGGCGTAAAACCCGGCGACAAACTCGAACTCGGCTCCCCCTCGGGCACTGCCGCCTTCACCGTCGCCGGCGTCGTCCGCGATTTCACCCGCGACAGCGGCCTCGTCATGCTCGACCGCCCGAACTTCGACGCCCATTGGAACGACCCCCGCCTCCACTCTCTCTCCGTCACGCTCCACAACCCCGACGACGCCCCAGCCCTCGCCGCCGCGTTTCGCGAAAATTTCGGCCCGCAGGGCGAATTCTCCATTTACACCAACAGCGCACTCCGCGCCCGCGTCATCGAGATTTTCGACCAAACCTTCGCCGTCACCTCGGTCCTCCGCGCCATCGCCGTCGCCGTCGCCATCACCGGCGTCCTCCTCTCCCTCGCCACGCTCGTCATCGAGCGCGAACGCGAAATCGGCGTCCTCCGCTCGCAGGGTGCCTCCACCGGCCAAATCCGCACCCTCATCCTCTCCGAAGCCGGCATGGTCGGTTTCCTCGCGTCCATCGTTGGCGTGGCCTGCGGCGCCGCCATGGCCATGGTCCTCACCTGGGTCATCAACAAGGCGTTTTTCGGATGGACCATCGACCTCCGCTATCCCTGGGGCGTGTTGTTCGCCACGCCGTTCTGGATCATCCCCGCCGCCCTCCTCGCCGCGTGGATCCCCGCCGCCCGCGCCGCCAAAATCCCCCCCGCCCGCGCCCTCCGCTTCGAATAACCCCGCCGCACCCGGAAAAATTCCGCAAAAAATTTGGTAGGACCGTAAATGTCCCACCAACCCTGCGAGGATCCGCGCGCCATGATCACAAAAATCCTCCGAATCCTCTTTACGAAATCCCCTATTCCATTCCGGCACCGGAACCTTCCCCGCCGCCCCGAGTGGCAGGTCGAGTTCCTCTTCGTGTCCGCCAAGCCCCCGACTCGCTTGGGCGCCGGGAAGCCCTGATCGGTTTCGCGTTGAAGGAAAAGCTGACTGCCGCGGGGCTTGACATGGCTTCGACACGGATGAAACGGTGTTTCCCATGCGCCCCGCTGAATGCTCCTCCTCGATTGTGTGCTTTTTGGTAGCGTGGATTGCGTTGTTTGGATTTGCTTCCATCACCACCCGGGCACTGGAATCCACCATTTCCCCTTCCAATTCCTTCGCCTATTCCGCCAATGCCGGATGGGTTGATTTCCGCCCCTCCGCCGAAGATGGCGTCCGGTTGGATGAAACCTTCCTCTCCGGTTACGCCTATTCTGCGAATCTCGGCTGGATTCACTTCGGCGATGGCTCACCCGCCAACGGGCATTCCTACTCCAATACCGCGCCTGACGACTACGGGGTGAACCTCGGCGCGGACGGCGCCTTGAGTGGCTTCGCCTACTCACCGAATATCGGCTGGATCGCCTTCGAGAACCAAATAGCGAGACCTGTCGCGCAATTCCCCGTTCCGACCCCCTTTTCATAACTCCCCGCCGGTCGCTGAGGCGCCACCCCAGCTGCTGCCGACCGGCTGGCTCCGCCAAAGGTTCCGCAAGCGCCCGGCGACCCCCCTACCTGTGATTTTTGGTTCGCGGGGCTGAAGCGAGGGTCCCACACATTCTCACATCCGGAGGTTACTTAGCCGGTAAAAAGGTTGGTTCCAGAAAGCCAAATCCCGACCACCAGGAAATTCGCCGGCTTGTTTGCCGGAACCGGTAGCGCTACCATGAAAGCCACGAGGTGAGGATTTTGCTCGATGCGAACATTCTGTTCCCGGCTTCGAATCCGAAGTGGTTGGCGGGTCCCATGCTGGAGGCGCTGGCACGGCACCGAGAGTGGTCGGCTTCGGAATTCGCGATCGAGGAAGCCAGAAGGAATGTGGCGGGGGCATTTCGTGCAAAGGCGGACGGTCCGGGGGCCCGCCCCTACCGCTGCCCTGCTCTGTAAAATGAACCTTGTTTTGAAAGAAAAAGACACCATTATTTCTTTCAGAAAAAATATGCAAAAACAGGCCAAATCCATTGATTCGAAGGTGACCAACCGGATCCTCAAGCGTGGCAGGGGATGGGTCTTTACGCCCAAGCACTTCCTTGACCTCGGAAGCCGCCAAGGCGTTGACCTCGCCCTTCACCGCATGAAAGCCACCGGCACCATCCGGCACCTCGCCCGTGGACTCTACGACTACCCCGTTCAAGACCCCGTGCTCGGAACTATCTCTCCTTCCGCCGATTCCATTGCCCGTGCCCTCGCCGTGCGCGATGCCATACGCCTCCAGCCCTCCGGGGCCTACGCAGCCAATCAGCTTGGATTCTCCGATCAGGTGCCCTCCCGCGTCGTCTTCCTCACCGACGGCTCCGCCCGCAAGGTAAAGATCGGCAAGCGCGAGATCATCCTCCAGCACACCACCCCGCGGAACATGGCCACGGCGGGCAGGAAAAGCGGCACCTTCATCCAGGCGCTGCGCCATCTCGGTCGGGATCAGGTGGACGACCAGGTGCTCGCCACCCTCCGCCGCCAGATCACGGACGAGGACCGGCCTGCCATTCGCAAAGACCTGCGCCATGCACCGGCCTGGATCGCCGACCTGCTCCGCCCCCTCACAGAGCCGAAAGCCTCCGCATGAACACATTTCTTCAGCTTCCAGCCGGTCGCCGCGGTCTCGCATTCCAGCAGGTGGACGAGTCCATGGGCCTCCAGGCTTTTAGCGTCGAGAAGGACCTCTGGGTCTGCTGGACCCTCCGCGAACTCTTCACCCTGCCCGGCATCGGCGGGCATCTCACCTTCAAGGGCGGCACTTCGCTCTCGAAGGCATGGAAACTCATCCGGCGCTTCTCCGAGGATATCGACCTCATCGTGGACAAGGATGCGCTCGGCTTCGGCGGCGATGCCGCCCCGGACAAGGCCCCCAGCAACAAACAGCGCAGGGCGCGACTCGAGGCCCTCATGGAAAATTGCCGCCAGTGGGTGCAGGGCACTTTGCAACCCGCGCTCGCGGCGCGCATTGCCGCCGCCCTCGGGCCGGATGGCTGGAAGCTGGAAGTCGATCCCGGCATGCCCGACGGGCAATGCCTGCTTTTCCACTATCCCTCAGTCTTGCCGGCCAACGCCGCCGGTTACATCCCACCCCAGGTCAAGATCGAACTGGGAGCCCGGTCCGACGACTGGCCGAACGAGGAGAAAACGATCCAGCCCTATGTCATCGAGCAGTTCCCGGCGCTCGATGCCGACGCAGCCGCCACAGTTCGCGTCCTCGCCGCCGAGCGCACCTTTTGGGAAAAAGCCTGCCTGCTCCACGAGGAGACCTTCCGCCCTGCCGACAAGCCGCGAAAGCTCCGCATGGCCCGTCATTACTACGACCTCTGGTGCCTGCTCCGCGCTGGAGTCGGCGAGCGGGCATTGGCCGATGCCGGCCTCTTCCGGCGTGTCGCCGAACACCGCGAAATCTTCTTCCGTTACGCATGGGTGGATTACTCCACCCACAAGCCCGGCACATTCCGGCTCTCTCCTCCCGCGGATCACCTCGCCAACTGGCGCTCGGACTACCAGTCCATGCTCGGACCCATGTTCTTTGGCGATGTTCCGACCTTCGATGAAATCATGGAAGCCGTCGGGGATTTCGAGAAAACATTCAACGCCACGGCATGACCGCCGCCCCCGCATCACAGGCCAAGCCAAAGTCCAACCACGCCTGCGCCACGCTCCCGCCCTTCGACCGCACGGGGTGGAAGCGCGTTGCCCTGCGCGGTTGGACTCCTCCCGGCGCCGCCGCCCCGCCCGCCTCCAATTCAAAACAAAAAACGCCAGCGGGTCGCCCCGCTGGCGTCCTCTCAAAGCGCGATCAACGCAACAGAACCGTGGCCCTTTCCGGCGACTGTTCGCCTTGGGCCCGCAAGGTAGCCGCGGGGTCCTGAACAAGGCCCGCACGCACAGCGCCAACGGCTCGGTTGGCCAAATCCGTGGTCAATGCAGGCCGCGCGACCAAGTTGGCCATGCGATCCGCCGCAGTTGACGCCAGCAACAAAGCGATGCTCGCCGCATTGCCCGAACCCGATTCCACTAGGGAAATCCCGTCATTGGCATTTCGGTAAGCAGATGTCTCGCGGGTCTTGTTCTTCAAATTTTCAGCGATGCTCAACCCCGCCGCATCGTCCGAGGAACTGTTGATCCGGCTGCCCGACGACAATTTCTGCACGGATTTATTCAGACCGACATTGGTGCGCATCAGGTTTTTTTGCGCAGCCAGCGAGTTGCTGTTTGTGTTGACTGAGAACAGCATGATTTTTTCCTTTCGTTGTCTGTGTTTGGGACAGCTTCCGCGCTGCTGACGGGCCGCTTTGGCTGGATGTGCGGCCACACCATTCAGCCCATTCTGGGGGGCGAATAGAAAAAATTTAACCAGTAATAACTTTCCGCAAACAAGAAAATAGAGCCTCGGGCTTTACTACCACGCCAGATTCCCGCGACAGAATCTACGCCCGCGCCCCCTGATTCGAATAAAATTCCCCCGGACCGGTTTCGGTTGCGCTCGGACGGAACCACACCTACCTTCCCGCCGCCATGGACCAAATGCCCGCCAACCTCGCCAAATTCCTCGCCCCGCTCGTCATCCTCCTCGTCGCCGCCTTTGCTGTCCTCTCCAGCATGACGGTCATTGTCGAAAGCGGAAATGTCGGAGTCGTCCGCACCCTCGGCGCCGTCCAACCCAACGCCCTCCCCGAAGGCTTCCACTTCAAAAAACCCTTCATCGACCAGGTCGAGCAAATGGATGTCCGCCTCGCCGCCAGCAACGCCCAGGCCACCGCCGCCTCGAAGGACCTCCAGACCGTCACCACCCAGGTCACCACGCAGTATTCGCTCAACGGCGCCTTCGCCCCGCAAATCTTCCAGCGCATCGGCACCCTCCCGAAAGTCTCGAACTCCCTCGTCGAACCCGGCATCCAGGAATGCGTGAAAGGCGTCACCGCCAAATTCACCGCCGAGGAACTCGTCACCAAGCGCGAGGTCGTGAAACAACAAATCCAGGAAGCCCTCACCAATTTCCTCAACAACACACTCAAGGAAAAAGAACTCGTCGGCGCCATCAACATCGCCAACCTCGCCATCACCGACTTCAACTTCTCGGACGAATTCAATCGCGCGATCGAGGCCAAGGTGAAGGCCGAGCAAATGGCCCTCCAGGCGAAAAACGAAAAACTCATGCGCGTCACGCAGGCCGAAGCCTCCGCCGAGGAACGCAAACTCGCCGCCTCCGCCGAAGCGTTCTCCACCGAGGTCCAGTCGAAGGCCCGCGCCGATGCCATCCAGCGCGAAGCCCTCGCCCTCAAGCAAAGCCCGGAAATCATCCAGCTCCGCGCCATTGAAAAATGGGACGGCGTCCTCCCGCGCATCAGCGGCGAAAACGGCGTCGTCCCCTTCCTGAATGTGGACGAGCTCGCGAAGCCCCCCGCCGGGCAATAGCCCTTCCACTCTTCCCCCGCCCGTTCGCGAAGCGCCCTCCGCGCCCCCTCGGCGCGCCTGCGCATCCACAACTTAAAACTTATGACTTAATTCTTAAAACTTAATCCTCCCCCTCCCCCTCCCGCCTTCGTTAGAACAGTTCAACACCCATGAAAACCAAGACGCCGCCGACCGTGAAATTCGAATCTGAAATCATCGACCAGCTCAAGTTCGGCCTCGCCCGCGACACCGTCAGCGCCTCGCGCCGCGATTGGTGGATCGCCACCTCGAAGGCCATCCAAAAAACCGTCATCGACCGCATGATGAAAACCCTCGCGGTCCACTCCGAGAGCAATGTCCGCCGCGTTTACTACCTCTCCATGGAGTTCCTCATGGGACGGCTCTTCGTTAACAACATGATCAACGCCGGTGTGCTCGAGGACGCCGTTTCCGCCATCGAAAAACTCGGCCACACCCTCGAGGAGGTCCGCAACGAGGAATACGACATGGCCCTCGGCAACGGCGGACTCGGCCGCCTCGCCGCCTGCTTCCTCGATTCCCTCGCCACACTCGACCTCCCCGCCGTCGGCTACGGCATCCACTACGAATACGGCCTCTTCAAACAGGAATTCCGCAACGGCTACCAGGTCGAACTCCCCGACGCCTGGATCCAATTCGGCTCCCCGTGGGAAATCATCCGGCCCCAATACATCGTCGAAATCCCCGTTTACGGCCATGTCGAGGAAATCCACGACGGCACCGGCAAGCCCCGCCGCGAGTGGACCGACTTCCGCAAAATCATCGGCGTCCCCTACGACATCCCCATCCCTGGCTACGGCACCGAAACCGTCAACTTCCTCCGCCTCTGGGAATCCAAGGCCCCCGAGGAATTCGACTTCGACGCCTTCAACCGCGGCGGCTACGAGGAAGCCGTCCGCCAGAAAAACATGGCCGAGACCATCTCGAAGGTCCTTTACCCGAACGACCACACCGAAGCGGGCAAGGAACTCCGCCTCCTCCAGCAATACTTTTTCGTTGCCTGCTCGCTCCGCGACATCATCCGACGCTTCCAGCGCACGAACGAATCGAACTGGGAAGCCTTCCCCGACAAGGTCGCCATCCAGCTCAACGACACCCACCCCGCGATCGGCATCCCCGAACTCCAGCGTCTCCTCCACGACGAGCACGGCCTCTCCTGGGATCAGGCATGGTCCATCGTCACGCGCACCTTCGCCTACACGAACCACACCCTCATGCCCGAGGCGCTGGAAAAATGGTCGGTCCGGCTGTTCCGGAAGGTCCTCCCCCGCCACCTCCAAATCATTTTCGAAATCAACAAGCACTTCCTCGAGGAGGTGGAGGCGAAATGGCCGGGCGATACCTCGAAAAAACGCCACCTCTCGCTCATCGAAGAGGGCCACGACCAGATGATTCGCATGGCGCACCTCAGCGTCGTTGGTAGCCACTCGGTCAACGGCGTCGCCGCGCTCCACACCCGGCTCCTCAAGGCCGACCTCTTCCCGGAGTTCGACGAACTCTACCCGAAAAAATTCAACAACAAGACGAACGGCATCACCCCCCGCCGCTGGCTCGTCGCCTGCAATCCCCGCCTCGCGGACCTCATCACCCGCAGCATCGGCGAAGGCTGGCAGCGCGACCTCGACAAACTCCGCGAACTCGCCCCGCTCGCGGGCGACGCCTCGTTCCGCGAGGAATTCATGGCCGTCAAGCACGCGAACAAGGAACGCCTCGCCGCACGCATCCTCGACGAATGCGGCGTCGAAGTGGACCCCGCCGCGATGTTCGATGTCCAGATCAAGCGCCTCCACGAATACAAGCGCCAACACCTGAACCTCCTCCACATCCTCGCGCTTTACCGCCGCCTCCTTGCGGACCCGAAGCTCGATATCACCCCGCGCGTCTTCATCTTCGCCGCGAAGGCCGCCCCGGGCTACGACATGGCCAAGCTCATCATCAAGGCCATCAACTCCGTCGGCGCCCGCATCAATGCGGACACCCGCATCAAGGGCAAACTCAAGGTCGCCTTCATGCCGAACTACCGCGTCTCGCTCGCGCAGCGCATCGTCCCGGCCGCCGACCTCTCCGAACAAATCTCCACCGCCGGCAAGGAAGCCTCCGGCACCGGCAACATGAAGCTCGCCCTCAACGGCGCCGTCACCATCGGCACCCTCGACGGCGCCAATGTCGAAATCCGCGAGGAAGTCGGCGACGAAAACATCTTCATCTGCGGCCACACCGTCGAGCAGGTCGCCGAACTCCTCCAGCGCGGCTACAACCCCTCCGAGTTCGCGGAAAAGAACGAGGAACTCTCCGCCATCCTCGACTGGCTCGGCTCGGGCTACTTCACGCCGGACGAGGGTCCCGATGTCCTCGCCCCGCTGCGCGACAACCTCCTTTACCACGATCCCTTCCTCTGCCTTGCGGATTTCGATTCCTACTGCGCCACGCAGGAAAAAGTCTCCGAGGCCTTCCAGGACAAGGCCCGCTGGGCGAAGATGGCCATCCTCAACACCGCCCACATGGGCAAGTTCTCCAGCGACCGCACCATCGCCGAATACGCGAAGGACATCTGG
>JBMOIA010000028.1:0-11168 GCA_049317565.1 Terrimicrobiaceae bacterium
CGATGGTGCCGATGGCGCCGATGAGCATGGACCATTTGCCGCCGATGCGGTCGGTGAAGAGGCCGTTGACCAGTTGGCCGGTGCCGTAGGCGAGGGACCAGACGACCCAGAGCATGGCGAGGTCGCTGGCGTCGAAGCCGAATTCCTCGTTCATGCCGGGGCCGGCGAAACGGAAATTGTAGCGGCACATGTAATACGAGGCATACATGAGCCCGAGGGCGCCCCAGTTGAGGCCGCGGCGCGCGCGGAAGCCGGAGGGATAGGTGGGTTTTTGAGACATGCAGTAAATGTGGGGGAAGAGAATTAAAGATCGTAAAAAAAAGGGGCGCCTGCAAGCCGCATTGCCATGGGCTCCCGTTCTCGAAAGAGACTTGTTTTCGGTTGAATCCCGCAACCCACATCCATCGTTGCGCGTAAAACAGGCACCATGAATTTTCCCCTCATCGCAGCCGCTCTATTGATTGCGACATCCCAACCCTCCCGGGCCGAATCGGAAAAAATCCTCTTCGACTTTTCAAAGGAGGCTGATGCATCCGGATGGGCGATCGAGGACGACGGCGTCATGGGCGGACTTTCGAAAGGCCGCTTCCGCATCAACGAAGAAGGCCACGGCGAATTCACCGGCACCGTCTCGCTCGAAAACAATGGCGGCTTCTCCTCCGTGCAGTGGAATTTCGACCCGATCGAGGTCGGCGCTTACAAGGCGTTCACCGTGCGCGTGCGGGGCGATGGCAAAAAATACCGCCTCCTTACCGAAACCCAACCCGGCGACCGCCACTACTATCAGGCGGATTTCCAAACCGGCACCGGTTGGCAAACGATCGAAATCCCCTTTTCAAAAATGGAACCCCATTTCCGCGGTGATAAACTCGACAAGCCGAATTTCCCCGGAAAAACCGCCGCCCAAGTCCGCTTCATGGTCGCCAACAACAAGGCGGAAACCTTCCGCCTCGAAATCGACAAGGTCTCCCTGCGCTGATCCAAAGTAGTTTTGTAAAAAACGCCACCTGACTACCGTTGGCGCCATATCGGAACCAGTTTTGATTTGCGGATTCTTTCATCTGCACTGGCTAAAGGGACCTTCAGCGCCCGCGCAGTGGCGACGATCAAATGGTCCGCCGGGTCCCTTTGGAATCCGGCGGGCAGCCGGTTCATTTCCGCGATAATTCCCGGCGTTATCGATTGCAGTCTCACACAAGCCGGCGAAGCCGCCACTTCCAGCCATTCACGGACCTCACAGTCGATCTCCACCCTCCCGAGGTCCACAAGGGTTCCAAATTCCCATAGGCTGATGTCGCAGAGAATCGGACGCTGGTCCCGCGGAAGCGAATCCAAGGCCTCGCGCTCGGCTGGTCGCAGTCTTGGATCGCCCATGATCCACCATACCCAAAAATGGGTATCCAATAACGGTCCCGCGTTCACTTGAGTGAATGGATTTCAGCCTCTCGAACCACCGGTCCAAAAGGGTCGCCTTTGAAAGACCCTTTTCCCCTCAGTGCCAGCCAAGGTTTTGGCGGCGCCTCGGGCACGACTCGGGCCACAGGACGCCCATGCTTGGAAACAATCAGTTCCTGCCCGCTGCGTTGGACTTCATCCAACAAGTGGAGACATTTGGCTTTGAACTCCGTGGCTGTAATCGTCATGTGACCAGTCTACATGACCAGTCTTTTTTTCAAGCGAAGGTCGCGTGCCATGCCTTACTGAACCCAGTCGCAAAAATGCCGGCTCTCATCTTTACCGCCCGGCGGCTGCGGCCTGCAGGTTGGCTTCAAGTGTCGGGTAGCGGAATGCGTAGCCGCCGCGCAGCGCAGCAGCGGGCACGGCGCGGATGCTGTCGAGCATGACATGCGAAAGCCCGCCCAGCGCCAGACGCAGGAGGAAGGCGGGTGCGGGAAAAACCGCCGGCCGCCTCACAGCTCGCGCGAGTGTTTTTGTGAAATCCAAATTGCGGGCGGGCTCGGGCCCCACGGCGTTAAGCGGACCCCGAACGGATTCGTTTTCCAAGGCCCAGAGCGCCATGCCGGCCACATCGTCCACATGGATGCACGGCATCCATTGCCGCCCGCTCCCCAACCTGCCGCCGAGGCCGAGCTTGAAAAGCGGCAACACCAGACGCATTGCACCGCCGGGTCCCGTGACGAAACCAATGCGCAGCAAAACGGTGCGCACGCCTTTGGAGTCCGCTACAGCCGCCTCCCCTTCCCACGCGCGGCACACTTCGGCAAGAAACCCCTTCCCCGCAAGCGAGGATTCGTCCGCAGGCTTGTCCCCCGTGTCTCCGTAGAATCCCACAGCCGAGGCATTGACCAAAACCCGTTGTTCAGGCCCGAGGGATTGCACCACTCGGCGCGTGGTTTCCACCCGGCTGCGCAGGATTTCGCGCTTCTTCGCGGGGGTCCACAATCCCAGGATCGGCTCCCCGGCGAAATTCACCACCGCATCGAGTCCGCTGAAATCCAGCCTGCCGTCGCCACCGGCCTCACGGAACCCCGCGCGCTGGCGGCGCGAGAACGGCACAACAGCGTGGCCGGCATTGCGGGCCATCTCGGCGAAACGGCTGCCCACATACCCGGTCGCCCCGAGCACGCCAATACGGAGGGGTAATTGCATCGAGCAGAAATCTCGCAAGCCGGAGTCGGAATCGAGCCGAAACACCGCACCCCGCGGGATTGTCTATTGCGGGATTGTTTTGGAAAAACGGCAACCAGGGTTTAAATTTCCGCCGTGGTTCGGCGCACCCACACACGGTTACGGCACCCGGCGATTCCCGCGGCACTTGCGGCAACAGCGTTGTTTTCGGCCACACTTCCATCACTGGGGTCGGTTGCGGACGCCATCATCCCCGGCGAATTCTCCGAACCCGTGGCACTCGAACTCGGCTTCAAGGCGGAACGCACCGCCGAGGCCCACGCCCGCTACATCGTCTCGATCATGGAAGAGGAGAACGGAGGGCCTGAAGCCGCGCTGCTTAACAAGCACCGCGTGCTTGCGATCGATCCCGGGTTTTCCGCCCTCGCCGTCGATGTCGCCCGCCACCACCTCCAGCGTGGCGATACCGCCGAGGCGATTTCCGTTCTCAAGGATGCCGCGAAGGCCGCGCCCGCAGAGCCCGAACCCTGCCTCGCGCTCGGCACGATTTATCTCCGCCAACTGCGCAAACCGGTCCTCGCCGAAAAATACGCAATGATGGCGCTCGAAGCCTCGCCCGACCGCCCGGGGGTTTACGAACTCCTGCGCGACATCCACCGCGCCAACGGCACGCCGAGGAAATTCGAAGCCATCCTCGACCGCGCTGCGGCGCGCCCGGTCAAGGATCCCGAATTCTGGCTCGCCCTCGCCGACCTGCGCCTGCGCGACTCGGTCCGCCCCCACAGCCCGGCACCGGAATCCGTTTCCAAAAAAACCACCCCTCTTCTGGAAAAAGCCATCCAACACGCGCCAGCCGATGCCACCATCCTGGCGCGCGCCGCTGATGCGTTCATGCTTTGCGGAAAAACGAACCGTGCCGCCGACCTCTACCGCGAAGCGCTCGCGAAGAACCGCCGCATCGAAGGTCTGCGTGAAAAGCTCGCCAACTGCCTCCTCGAGACCGGTCGCAAGCAGGAGGCCGCCAAACTCCTGCGCGAAATCGTTGCGGAAAACCCTCTCAACCTCTCCGCCTACGACCACCTCGCGCGCCTCCAATCCGAACAGGGTGAATACGGCGCGGCCGTCGCGAGCATGCGCCAGGCGATGCTGATCGCGCCAATCGACCCGCGCCGCCACGAGGAAATCATCCGCACGAGCCTGCGGGCAGGCGACCACGAGACGGCACTCCTTTACGCCGCCGATGCCGAAAAGCGCTTCCCCTACCTCACCGGGTTTTCCTTCCTGCGGGCGGTCGCGCTCAGCGAAGCCGGCGAGCACAGCGCGGCATTGATGGCGTTCGAACGCGCCGGCATCGCCGCCTCGAACCACGATCCCGAACTCCTCGACAGCTCCTTCTTCATGGCGTTTGGCGCCGCCGCCGAGCGCGCCGGCCACTACACGAAAGCCGCCGAACTCCTGAAAAAAGCCATCGAACTCGACCCGGAAAATTCCGCCGACGCCTGCAACCACCTCGGATACATGTGGGCCGAGCGGAATGAAAACCTCGCCGAAGCCGAACACCTCATCCGCCGCGCGCTCGAGCAGGAGCCGGACAATGGCGCCTATGTGGACAGCCTCGGCTGGGTTTTTTACCGCCAAGGCCGCTACACCGAAGCCCTCGAGCAACTCCTGCGCGCCGCGGAACTCCTCGAAAAACCCGACCCCGTCGTCCTCGACCACATCGGCGATGCCTACGCCAAGCTCGACAAGCCCGCCGAAGCCCTCTCCTACTGGCGAAAGGCCGCCGAGCTTGATCCGGAAAATCCCGCCATCGCTTCAAAAATCGACTCTGCCGCGAGCAGCCTCGCCGGCCAATAAGCCCGCCGGTTGACACCGCGGGGGCAACTCCCCATTTTCGCGCGGTGCATTCCTTCTCCTACGCCAACGGTTCCTTGCATTGCGAGGATGTCGACCTTCAACGCATTGCCGCCGAATTTGGCACGCCTGCCTATGTCTATTCCGCCGGCACCATCCGCGGGAATTTCCAGCGACTCGACGCCGCCCTCGCCCCGCTCGACCACCTCATTTGCTATGCGGTTAAGGCGAACTCCAACCTCGCCGTCCTCTCGCTCCTGGCCAAGCTCGGCGCCGGATTCGACATCGTCTCCGCGGGCGAGTTGTTCCGCGTCCTGAAGGCCGGCGGCGAGGCTGGCAAATGCACCTTCGCCGGCGTCGGCAAGACCCGCGACGAAATCGCCTACGCGCTCCGGGAAGGCGTCTATTGCTTCAATGTCGAAAGCGAAGCCGAACTCGCCCGCATCAACTCCGTGGCCGGAGAACTCGGCGTGCGCGCCCCGATTGCCATCCGCGTGAATCCCGATGTGGACCCGAAAACCCACAAGTTCATCTCGACCGGGAAAAGCCAAAACAAGTTCGGCGTCGGCATCGACCGCGCGGCGCAGGTTTACGAAGAAGCGGCCGCACTCCCGCACCTGCGCATCCGCGGCGTGCAAACCCATATCGGCTCGCAAATCCTCGAACCCGGCCCCTTCGCCGAGGCCTCGCAAAAACTTGCCGCGCTAGTGGCCGGCCTCCATGCGAAGTTCGGGCTCGAGTTCTTCGACTTCGGCGGAGGCATCGGCATCGTTTACGACGAGGCGTTGCGCAGCGGCTCGGGCACCTGGTGGGAACGCGAGGAAAACGCCAGCCGCATCACGCCCGCAGCCTACGCCCAGGCCATCCTCCCCGCGCTGAAGCCCCTCGGCCTTCGCATCCTTTTTGAACCCGGCCGCTTCCTCGTCGGCAACGCCGGCGCACTCCTCTCCACCGTCCAGTATGTGAAGAAAACGCCCGCAAAAACCTTCACCATCGTGGACGCCGGGATGAACGACCTCATCCGGCCCGCGCTCTACGAAGGCTGGCACGAAATCGTCCCTCTGAGGGAGTCCACCGCCGCGCCCACCCCCATGGATGTCGTCGGCCCCGTTTGCGAAAGCGGCGACTTCTTTGCGCAGGACCGCCCCCTGCCGCCGCTCGCACAGGACGACGCCATCGCCATCCTCAGCTCGGGCGCCTACGGGTTCGTCATGTCCTCGAACTACAATTCCCGCCCGCTGCTGCCCGAAATCCTCGTGGACGGCGCGCAATACCGCCTCGTCCGCAAACGCCAATCCCTCGACGACCTCATCGCCGGCGAGTCCGCGTAATCACTCGGCCTGCATCCCCACGATGCGCCCGGCGTAACCGGTCATCTCGAGATAACCCTTCGCCTGCACCGGTGCTCCGTCGCGGACTCCTTCCGCCACCACCGCGCCCTCCCAATAGGAAAACGGCTCGGCGACCAGCTCCTGCGCATCGAACCTCGCCCTCACCGTGAATTCCATTTTGAGTTTCGGAATTCGCACCTTCCACTCGACCGGATAATGCCCGCCCGACTTCTCGCTCTTCCACCAACGCACCGGCTCGAGCGAAAACTCCTCGCAGGGGATCGCCAGGATTTCCCCCGATTCGTCCACCAGAGTGCCCGAGGAATATTCATCGCGCCCGCCATCCTTCGTCCGGATTTGGAAAAGCATCAGATCGCTGCCGTCGTCGAATTGCAGGCTGAACCAATCCCAGCCCGACTGGTGCGCCGCGAGTTGGTTGGTCGCCCACTCATGGTCGAACCATGTCCACCCGCGCACCGCGTGCGTCTGCTCCCCCAGCCTCACCGTCCCCTCGGTGCGCAAGCGGGTGAGCGAATAATAATGCGATGCCCTCCCCTCGCCCTGCGCCTTTTGACTCACACCGTCGCTCCCGTGAAAAACCGGCCCCCGCTCCGCCACCAGTTGCAAGTCCACCGCCACATCCCCCTCCTCCGCGCGAAGCCTGAAATCGTGCATCCCCGTCCGCCGGCACTCCCAGCCGTCGATCCAGGCCAGACGCTCCTTCCCATCGAATCCCGCCTCGCCGAACGCCCCCCGCGCGAGTTTCTGAAAATGGTGGAACTTTTGCGCCGCGATGTCCGAGACCGCGAAATGGGCGAACTTCACATCCCGCTGCACGAACCGCGAACCTTCCGGAACAGCCACTCCAGGCTCCACCACACCCTGCCGGAAAAATGTGAGCTGGTAGCCGAACTCCGAGCCCGTCTCCGATTCCAGATTTCCGGTGAAATACCACCACTCGGTGCGGAAATCCGGATGACTCCCGTGGTCCCGCGGGAATTCGTATTCCCAACCTGGCAACGCCAACCGCCAACCGCCCGCAGCGGCCTCCACAGCCATAAGGAACCAAAGAACCAGAACAGGGAAAAACCAACGCACACCTCTCAAAAAGCATCCCCCCGCCCGTTCGCCGATAAAAATCGCTGGTCCTGACGCCCCGCGAAAAAATTTCGCATTCCCCATTCCCGCATTTCGCATTTCCCTATCGCGCCATGCCCCGCCTTCCCGCCGCCGCCCTCGCCGCGCTCCTCTTCACCACCTCCGCCATGCAGGCCAACGACCCCGTGAAACCCAAAGAATTCGTCCCTGACTGGGCCAAGGACGCCGTCTGGTATCAAATCTTCCCCGACCGCTTCCGCAATGGCGACCCCTCGAACGACCCGACCAAGGACGACATCGCCGGCGCGTTCCCGAACGCCCCCGGCCTCCCGTGGCGCATCCACCCTTGGACCTCCGATTGGTATGCGCGCCAAGACTACGAGCAGGGCGTGAAAATTCCGTTCCAGTTTCTCGTCCAGCGCCGGCGCTACGGCGGCGACCTCCAGGGCATCATCGACCGCCTCGACTACCTCCGCGCCCTCGGCATCAACGCCATCTACCTCAACCCCGTCTTCGACTCGCCCTCCTCCCACAAATACGACGCCCGCAGCTACCACCACATCGACCCCACACTCGGCCCCGACCCCGCCGGCGACCGCGCGCTCATCGCCAAGGAAAATCCCGGCGACCCCTCCACCTGGGTCTGGACCTCCGCCGACAAGCTCGCGCTCGAACTCATCAAACAATGCCACGCCCGCGGCATCCGCGTGATTTTCGACGGCGTCTTCAACCACATGGGCAACCGCAGTTGGCCCTTCCTCGATGTCCTCGAAAAACAACAAGCCTCGCCCTACGCCGATTGGTTCATCGTCAAATCCTGGCGCGACCCCGAAAAAGGCACCGAGTTCGACTACTCCGGCTGGTTCGGCCACAAAACCCTCCCCGAATTCCGCGAAGACGAGAACGGCATCGTCGCCGGCCCCCGCGAATACATCTTCGCCGCCACCCGCCGCTGGATGGACCCGAACGCCGACGGCGACCCCTCCGACGGCATCGACGGCTGGCGTCTCGATGTCGCCTTCTGCGTCGCCCACCCGTTCTGGAAAAAATGGCGCCAAGTCGTCAAAGCCGCCAACCCCGACGCCTACATCACCGCCGAACTCATCGACCCCGTTCCCGAACTCAAACCCTACCTCCAAGGCGACGAATTCGACGCCGTGATGAACTACAACTTCGCCTTCGCCTGCTCCGATTATTTCGCCGACGAAAAAACCCGCATCCCCACCAGCGAATTCGACCGCCGCCTGCGCGAACTCCGCGAGGCCTTCCCGCCCGGCGTCGCCGAGGTCCAGCAAAACCTCTTCGGCAGCCACGACACCGACCGCCTCGCCTCCCACATCGTCAACCGCGACAAGGCCCATTCCTCGAATTGGGAAGCCTACTTCCAATTCTCCAAAGCCGAAAACCCCGACTACGACACGCGCAAACCCACCCCCGCCGAGCGCGAATGCCAGAAACTTTTCGCCGTCCTTCAAATGACCTATGTCGGCGCACCCATGCTCTACTACGGCGACGAAGCCGGCATCTGGGGCGCGAACGACCCCGACTGCCGCAAGCCCATGCTCTGGGACGAACTCGAATACGAAGACGAAGCCACCCACTTCGACGGCTCGAAAAAAACCGAACCCGACCGCGTCGCCGTCGACCACGAATTGCTCGGCCACTACAAAAAACTCATCGCCCTCCGCAACGAACTCCCCGCCCTCCGCCGCGGCTCGTTCGAAACCGTCCTCATCGATGACGACCGGCAACTCTACGGCTTCCGCCGCCAACTCGACGGCCAGGAAATCCTCATCGTCCTCAACAACACCACCGAACCGCAGCAAACAAAACTCCCCGCCGAAGGCGAGTGGACCGACCGCTGGAACGGCGGCACCACCCTCGCCACGGAAAACAATCAACTCCCCCTCGAGCTCGCACCCAAAGGCGCCGCCATCCTCGTCCGCAACCGGTAGCCGCCGTCATCACCTGCAGGAAGGACCTCCGTGGCGTCCGTGATTCGCGGCGAAGCCGCCCCTATCGCACCGGATAAAACCGCACTCGAAAAAATCACGGCGCCGACGGCGCGACGCTCTCCATGACCGCTTGGGCGTTGAATGAAAACGCAACCTCTTTGCATTTGTTTTGACACATGCAAAAAGGTTGCATTTAAATCCGCCGCTCAAAGTCATGAAGAAATCCATCCTGTCATTGTTCGTCGTCACCGCTCTTGCCCACATTGCCTCGGCTCACGGCCCCATGCATGCGCATCGCGGCACCCAAGCCGAAATCGATCAGGCGCTCGACACCGGCACCAACCCGGGATCCGCAGCCCAACCCGCGGAAAAAACTTTCGACGATTCCTGGACCGCTTCCTCCGAGCGCCAATGGGGAGCCTCGATCTCCACGGGATGGGAGAGCCGGCATGTGCATTATGGCGTGGATGAGACGGGCCCTGGCGGCGCTTACACCACCGAGGTCGGCGCCTGGCTTGGCAATCTCGCCATCAATGTCTGGAGCGGCTTCGGCACCGGAAGCGAATTCCAGGAGTGGGACTTCACCGCGGCATACAATGTCGATCTTGATGCGGTGTTCCTGCTGCCCGGCTACAACCTCCGCTACACTCCCGGCATCATCGAAGAGGGCCATGAGGAGCACCATGAGGAGGAACCCGGCGAAGAGCATCACGAGGAGGAGCACTCGCACTCCCACAACACCATCGGCAACGAAGTCTTCCTCGTCCTCGGCACGAACAAAATTCCCTACATCACTCCCAGCGCCGCGTTCGTTTGGGACTTCAACAACACCAACGCCAACTCCGCGGGCGCGTTTCTCGAATTCCGTGTCGATGGCGACATTCCCATCTACAAGGAGATCCTCAGCCTGCAGCCCTACGCGTTGCTCGGCCTGAATTTCGGCTACAACACCGAGGACTACGACGGCTGGAACAACTTCCAATTCGGAACCGAGGCCACATGGAGCATCACCCCCTCACTGGAGGTGTTCGGCGGCGTGAACTACAGCCTCGCCATGACCGCGCTCGAAACAATCGGCCAGGGAAATGTTTTCTGGGCGAATGCCGGAATCCGTTTCACTTACTGACAACGCCCGCCGGTTCGCGCGAATGAACCCTGCCTGACGCTCTGGCGCTTCAGGCGGGGTGTTTTCCGTGACGCATGAATGGCGATCCGGTATAGCCACGGCCGCATGTTTTCGAAAAAACTGGTTGCGGAATGTTTTGGAACATTCTGCCTGGTGTTCGCTGGAACGGGCGCGATTGTTGCCAATGATTTTTCCGGCGGCGCGGTCACGCATGCCGGGGTGGCGCTCACATTCGGACTCGTGGTTTTGGCGATGATCTATTCGGTCGGCGACATTTCCGGGGCACACCTGAACCCTGCGGTGACGCTGGGATTTTTCGCGGCGGGGCGCTTTCCGGGCAGGGAGGTGGCGCCGTATGTCGGAAGCCAGTTGGCCGGGGCGCTGGCGGCGAGTTTTTTGCTGAAGGCGTTGTTTCCGGCGAGCCCCACACTCGGGGCCACGCTGCCTGCGGGACCGGTTTGGCAATCGTTCGTTCTCGAGGCCGTGCTGACGGCGATCCTGATGTTTGTGATTTTGTGTGTTTCCACCGGGGCGCGGGAACGGGGCATCACGGCGGGCATCGTGGTCGGTTCGGTGGTGGCTTTGGAAGCGATGTTCGGGGGACCTGTCTCCGGCGCTTCAATGAACCCCGCGCGGTCGATCGCCCCCGCGGCCGCGATGGGGAATTTCACACACCTTTGGATCTACATCGCCGCGCCGGTGCTGGGGGCGCTGGCGGCGGTGCCGCTTTGCCGGTGCATGCGCGGCGCGGAGTGCTGCGGCACGGCGCCAGGCGGGAACTGTTCGGCCACACCATGAAAAAAATTCTCTTTGTCTGCATCCACAACAGCGCGCGGAGCCAGATGGCCGAGGCGTTCGTCAACGCCCATTGCGCCGGGGATTTCGAGGCGCACAGCGCGGGCCTCGAACCCGGCAAGCTGAACCCAATCGTGGTCGAGGCGATGCGCGAGGCAGGCATCGACATTTCGGGGAACCAGACCAAAAGCGTGGATGACATATTGCGGGGCGGAATGGTTTTTTCGCATGTGGTGACGGTGTGCGACGGGGCGAGCGCCGAGCGTTGCCCGGTCTTCCCCGGCGGCGGGCAAAGGCTGCACTGGGGCTTCCCCGATCCATCCGCACTCACCGGCACGCCCGAGGAGCGAATGGTGCGCGTGCGGGAAATCCGCGATGAAATCCGCCAACAGGTCCTGGAGTGGTGCGGCAAGCAGTGCG
>JBMOIA010000029.1:0-11066 GCA_049317565.1 Terrimicrobiaceae bacterium
CCCACCTGCGTGAACGGATCGGGGTGCACAAGAACGGTGCGCCCCCATTCGATCCCGAAATCAACCGGGCCTCCCTCCGTCGGCGCGGGAGGCAGCAGCACCGGCAACTTCAATTCCTGCCCGCCCCGCTCGACCCCGAAAACGACTTCCTTGCCGCGGTTCGCATCGATGATCGGACCCATGTCGCTGAGGTTGAAAACCGGCTCGCCGTTGAGTTCCACAACGAGGTCGCCCGCCTTCAGCCCCGACTTGTCCGCAAGGCTGCCGCGGACCACGAAGCCCACACCAGGAACGATGCGGGGGCCGATCTGGACTTCCCGCAAGGCCGGGCGCCTCCAGCCCTCCGTCTCCGGCTTCGTCCAGCCGGAATCGATTGTGATCTCCTGCCCCTCGCGCAGGACGGTGAATTGGATTTTCTCGCCCTCGCTGCGCACGACGCGCCACTTCACGCTGTCGGTCCCACCGAGGAAGTGCTTCACCGGATTTCCGTCCACCGCGAGGATTTTGTCCCCCGGCCGCAAACCCGCCTCGGCGGCCGGCCCGCCCTCTTTCACGAAGCCGATGACCGTCGTGTCGAACTCGCTCTGCGGCTTGCCGACAAACCAGACGATCACAGCCATCACAAAAGCCAACCCGAGGCTGAACGCAGGTCCCGCTGCCGCGACGATGATCTTGTCGAGCGGCTTCACCGGCGGCAGTTCCTCCCGCTTGTGTTGGGACTCGCCCTCCACGGCCTCCATCGGCGCGAGTTGAGGGATCGCGACGAACCCGCCCGCAGGGATCGACCCGAGGCGATATTCCACGCCGCCGATCGTTTTGCTCCAGATTGGCTTTCCGAACCAAATCGCGAACTTTTCCACGACCAAGCCGCGCCAACGCGCCGCTAGGAAATGGCCCAACTCGTGCACGACGATCAGGAGGTTGAAAATCAGGAGGACCTCCAGGCAGATGAAGAGGAATTTCAGGGCGTCGAAAAACATGCGGTCGCCCACAATCCACCGATTGCCGGAAAAATCAATTCGCGAGCGACGCGGCGACCGACCGCGCCTCGGCGTCGGCGGCGAAAATGGCGTCGAGGTCCGGCTTCACCACATGCGGACAGCGCTGCAGCGTTTCGGCGACCGTTTTCCAGATCCCCGGAAACGGAATCCGCCCCGCGAGAAACGCCTCCACTGCCACCTCGTTCGCGGCGTTCAGGACAGCCGGCCGCGTCCCACCCACGCTGCCCGCCGCCTCCGCGAGGTCGAGCGCGGGGAAGTCCTCCCGGCGCGGAGCCTCGAATTCGAGGCTCCCAAGTTTCGTGAAATCAAGCGGCGTGAGCGAATTCGCCACGCGGTCCGGCCAGGTGATCGCATACTGGATCGGCAGGCACATGTCGGAATTGCCGAGCTGCGCGATCACCGAGCGGTCCACGAACTCGACCATCGAGTGGATGATGCTCTGCGGGTGGACGACCACCTCGACGCGGTGCACGCCAATGTCGAAAAGCCAGCGCGCCTCGATCATCTCGAGCGCCTTGTTGAACAGCGTCGCGGAATCCACCGTGATCTTCCGCCCCATGCTCCATGTAGGGTGCCGCAGCGCCATCTCGGGCGTCACATGCGCAAGTTCGTGCGCGGGCGTCTGGCGGAACGGCCCGCCGGAACAGGTCAAAATCAACCGCCGCACGGACTGCGGGTCCTGCCCCTCGAGGCACTGAAAAATCGCGCTGTGCTCGCTGTCCACCGGCAAAACCCGCACGCCCTTGCGCCGCGCCGCCTCCATCACCACCTCGCCGGCCATCACCAGGATTTCCTTGCTGGCAACGGCGATGTCCTTCCCCGCCTCGATCGCCGCCAGCGCGGGGCGCAACCCTCCGGTGCCGACGATGGCGATCAAAACCAAGTCGGCTTCCGCCATGGTCGCGAGTTCGATGAGCCGTTCGGCACCGCCCTCGCCGCCGGAGAGGGCGGTTTTTGCCCCTGGGAATTCCTTCGCCGCTTCGGCAAGCGCCTCCGCATTCGAGTGCGCGGACATGCCGACAATGCGCATGCGGTCCGGAATATCCTTGGCAACCTTCAGCGCGCTTTTCCCGATCGACCCGGTCGCGCCCAGCACCACGACCCGGCGCGTCCGCGACTGCGAAAATGCATCGAGCCCGCGCGGCTTGCGGACATTCGGCCTGAACTTGAGGTTTCTCCAGCTGATCGCCTTCAAATGTTGCTCCCGAGGAATGTGTGGATGCCGCACTCGCTTTTGTCAAAGCCGGTCCAGCGCCCCGCCCGCTCGCTCTCACCCTCCGCGACCGGTCGCGTGCACGGCATGCAGCCGATCGACCGGTATCCGCGCGCCGCAAGGGCGTTCACCGGCAACCCGTGTTCGCGGATGCGCGCCTGCACCTGGTCGCGCGTCCAGGCGGCGAGCGGGTTCAGCTTGATGATGTAGAGGTCGCGCAGGACATCGAAATGGTAAAGCTCGGCGATCCGCGTGTTTTCCCGCGACTCGTTTTGCTGCCGCCGCACGCCGGTGATCCACACATCGAGCGACGCGAGTTTTTTTTGCAGCGGCACAACCTTCCGCAGCGAACAACACAGGTCGGGCTTGGTTTTCCAAAGTTCGGGTCCGAGTTCCGCGGCCTGCTGGTCCAGCGTTTGTTCGGGGACCAGCGATTCAATCGCGATGCCGAACCGCGACTCGATTTCCGCCTTCAGCGCCAGCGTCTCGGGGAACAGCAAACCCGTGTCGATGGTAAAGACCGGGAAGCGGAACCCGTTCATGTAGGCCTCATGGATCACGACAAGCCCGGCGCCTTGGAAACTCGTGCCGAGCGCTGCGCGCTCGCCGTAGGTTTCCCAAGTCCACGCGAGGATATCCCGCAGCGGGGCGCCTTCGAATTCGTCGGCCTTGCGCCGAACCATGTCGCGGTCCTGCAGCGACGGCATCGCCTACGGTTGGGTTTCTGCGGTCCGCTTCAAAGCGACTTCGCGGCCTCGACCACCTTGGCGGCAGTCATGCCGAGCTGTTCCATCACGATGTTGCCCGGGGCGCTGAGCCCGAAGCGGTCGATCGCCACAGCCTTGCCGTCGAGACCCACATAACGGAACCACGGATCGGAAATCCCCGCTTCGATCGAAACGCGCTTGCGGCAGGATTTCGGCAACACGCTTTCCTTGTATTCGGCGGTCTGCCGCTCAAACCGCTCGAAGCACGGCATCGAAACGACGCGTGCGCCGGCGCCGAGTTCGTCAGCCGCCTTCATCGCGTGCTGCAATTCGCTCCCGCTCGCGAGCAGGATGTATTCAAGTTTCCCGGTTTCCTTCTTCGCGATGTATCCGCCGTGGAAAACCCCCTCGCGCCTCACTGCAACAGGGATTCCATTTTGGGTCGGCAAATTCTGGCGCGTGAGAACGAGCATCGTCGGACCGTCGGTTTTCTGGAACGCCGCGGCGAACGCGCCGGCCGTTTCTTCGGGGTCGGCGGGGCGAATGACATCCAGCCCGGGAATCGCGCGCAATGCCGCAACCGTTTCCACCGGTTCGTGGGTGGGGCCGTCTTCGCCCACGCCCACGGAGTCGTGCGTGAAAATGTAAACCGTGGGCAGGTGCGAAAGCGCCGCCAGGCGGATCGACGGGCGACCATAGTCGCTGAACACAAGGAATGTCGCGCCGCTCGGGCGGAAAATCCCGTCATACGCGATGCCGTTCATGATGCCGCACATCGCATGCTCGCGGATGCCGAAATGCAGGTTGCGCCCGGCATGGTTCTGGCGGGTGTAGTCGCCGCCGTCCTTGATGTAGTTGAGCGTCGAGCCGTGCAGGTCCGCACTGCCGCTGACGATGAGCGGCATGGCCGCGCAAACCGGCTGCAGCACATCGCTGCCCGCCTTGCGGGTTGCGATGTTCACGGACGGGTCGAACGGCGGGATCGCCTGGAGGAGGTCCGGGGTTTTGCCCGCGAGCGCGTCGTCGATTTCCTTCGCGAGGTCCGCATTGCCCGCGCGCCAGGCAGCGTAGGTTTTTCCCCATTCCGCATGGGCGGCCTTGAGCGCGGCCTTCCGTTTCTCGAAATGCGCCTGCGTTTCCGGGGCAACGAAGAATGTTTCCTCCGGCAATCCGAGCGCCTTGCGCGACTCGGCGACGAACTTCACACCGGCCTCACCGTGCGCCTTGTTCGTTCCACAAACCTCCGCGATGCCCTTTCCGATAATCGTCTTCGCGATGATGAACTGCGGCTTTCCGCTGGAGGCCGCCTTGGCCTTGGCTACGGCGTCGCAGATTTCCTGGATGTTGTGTCCGTCGATCTGCTGCACATCCCAGCCGTAGGCGGCGTAGCGGGCGGCGGTGTCCTCGCTTTGCGTGACAGGCGCCATCGCGTCGAGCGTCACATTGTTGGAATCGTAAATGAGGATGAGGTTGTCGAGGCCGAGATGCCCTGCGAGCGCGCTCGCCTCCTGCGCCACGCCTTCCTGCAGGCAACCATCGCCCGCGAGCGCGATGACATGGTGGTTGAAAATCCGGTGAGCCGCCGTGTTGAAGCGCGCTTCGCACATCTTCGAGGAGATCGCGAACCCGACCGCGTTCGAAACGCCCTGCCCGAGTGGACCCGTGGTCGCCTCCACGCCGGGAGTCTCGTGGAATTCCGGGTGCCCGGGCGTGATGCTGTGCAGTTGGCGGAAATTTTTCAGGTCGTCCATCGAGACCGCGTAGCCCGAGAGGTGCAGCCACCCGTAGAGGAACATGCTGCCGTGGCCGGCGGAGAGCACGAACCGGTCGCGGTTCAGCCAGCGCGGTTCGTCGGGATTGAAGTCCATCGCGGCGCCGAAGAGGGCGGCGCCGACCTCGGCCGCGCCGAGCGGAAGGCCGAGGTGGCCGGATTTGCATTTCGCCACGGCGTCCATGGCCAGGCCGCGCGCGTCCCGTGCGGCGGTTTCAAGGGAAGGTATGTCGATTTTCATGGTTCTTTCGGGTGGACCGCCAGCAAAGCGGTTCGCGGGGGCGAAGGCAAGCGCGCCACCCCGAAGAATATGTCTTAAAACCCGCGCCGACCGCGCCTATGCTCGCGCGATGGCATTCGACATCCGCTCCAAGACCGCCGCCTACACGGTTCCGTTTTTTGTTTTCATGGGTGGGCTGGTCCTCGTCTCGCTGGTGAAAAACCCGGACAGTCCCTCGCTCTGGCTGTCCCGACCGGAATTCTGGATCTACCCGCTGCAAACCGCCCTCTGCGCGGCCGCACTGGTCTTCTACTGGCGGCAATACGATTGGGGGAAGCGCGGGGGCATGGGGCTCGCCGCCGCCGCGGGCGTGCTCGTCCTGGCAATTTGGATCGCCCCGCAGGCGTTCCTCGGCGCCGACCCCCGCCTCGATGGTTTCGACCCCTCGCTGCTTGCCGAAAGCCCCACGCTTTATTGGCTCACAGTTGCGGCGCGCTTCGCCCGGCTCGTCGTCATCGTGCCGCTCATCGAGGAAATTTTCTGGCGCGGCTTCCTCATGCGCTACCTGGTCAACGAGGATTTTACCCGCGTTCCGGTCGGCGCATTCCAATGGAAATCGTTCCTCCTCGTGGCGGTGTTTTTCATGTTCGTGCACAGCACAGCGGATTGGCCGGCGGCGCTCCTCTGCGGGCTCATCTACAATTTCGTCGCCGTCCGCACGGGCAGCCTCGCCGCCTGCGTGGCCGCGCACGCACTGACCAACCTCGGACTCGGCCTCTACATCATGGCCACGCGCCAGTGGGGATTCTGGTGAAATGAACATCGGCCTCGCACAAATCAACCCGACCGTCGGCGACCTCGAGGGCAACGCCCGCCTCATCGCGGACGCCGCCCGCGAACTCGAATCGCGCGGGGCGGACATCGTGCTCACGCCGGAGCTCGCCCTCGCCGGCTACCCACCGCAGGATTTGCTGTTCGCCTCGGACTTCGTCCCCGCGGGCATGCGCACGCTCGAAAAAATCCACGCCGAAGTTGGCACGGCCGCCTGGATCGTCGGATGCGTGCAGCCCAACCCCGCGCCCGGCGGCCGCCCGTTTTTCAACGCCGCCGCCATCCTCGAGCGCGGAAAACCGGTGCGCTTCGCCCAAAAAACCCTGCTGCCGACCTACGATGTCTTCAACGAAACGCGCTATTTCGAGCCGTGCGCGAAGCCCGAGCCGATGGAAATCCGCGGGCAACTTTTCGGGGTGACCATTTGCGAGGACATCTGGACCCCGGCCTACCTGCCGCGCCACCTCTATGCCATCGACCCCGTGGCGGCGCTCGTCGCAGCGGGCGCCACCGCCATCCTGAACCTCAGCGCCTCGCCGTTCCAGGTCGGCAAGCCCGCGCTGCGCGGCGAAATGATCCGCGGACAGGCGAAGAAGCACGGCGTTCCTTTTTACTACTGCAACGCCGTCGGCGGAAACGACCAGCTTGTGTTCGACGGAAACTCGCTCGCCGTCGGCGCGGATGGAACCGTCCTTCGCCGCTGGGCAGGGTTCCGTGCCGAAAATGCGCTTCCCTCCGACCCGCCGCCACCTCACGGGGACGGCGATATTTCCGATCTCCACGACGCGCTGGTCCTCGGCCTCCGCGACTATGCGCGGAAATGCGGATTCCAAACCGCAGTGCTCGGCCTCAGCGGCGGCATCGACAGCGCGGTCGTCGCCTGCATCGCCGCCGAAGCCCTCGGTCCGGACAAGGTCACCGGCGTTGCCATGCCTTCCCCGTTCTCGTCGGCACACAGCGTCGAGGACGCTCTCCGCCTTGCGGAAAACCTCGGTATCGCGTGCCTGGAGATTCCCATCGCCGACAGTTTCGCCGCCTTCAAAAAACAGATGGAACCCGCCTTCGCCGGGCGCGCGGAGGACACCACCGAGGAGAACATGCAAGCGCGGCTCCGCGGGCTCACGCTCATGTCGCTTTCGAACAAATTCGGCAGCCTGCTGCTCACCACCGGCAACAAAAGCGAACTCGCCGTCGGCTATTGCACCCTCTACGGCGACATGTGCGGCGGGCTCGCGGTCATTTCCGATGTCCCGAAAACGATGGTTTACCGGCTCGCGGAATTCCTGAACCGCAACGGCGAAAAAATCCCGCGGCGGACCATTGAAAAGCCGCCGAGTGCGGAATTGCGCCCGGACCAGACCGACCAGGACACGCTGCCGCCCTACGACATCCTCGACGCCATCCTCAAACTCCACATCGAGGAAAACCTCGGCCCTGCCGAAATTGCCGCGCGGGGGTTCGACCCGGAAACCGTCCGCTGGGTCGTGCGCAAGGTGGACTTCAATGAATACAAGCGCGAGCAGGCGGCACCGGGACTCAAGGTCACGAGTCGCGCATTCGGCATCGGCCGCCGGATGCCGATCGCCCAAAGGTTCCAAGTTTCCTGAAGCGCCTACTCGAGCGAGAGCAGCATCGCCTCGCCGTTTTCAAATCCGATGCCCAGCAGCGCCCGCGAGGGGTGCCACGCGAGGGCGGAAATCCCGGCGTCCAACCGCGCTCGCTTCCGTCGGAACTGCCCGGATTCGAAAGTGACGATGAGGAGCGTCCCCTTTCCGTCGCCGACCGCGAGTTGCCCGGTCGCCGGCGAGAACGCGAGCGCCGCAACCTCCGATTCGCAACCGTCCACCTGGATCGGCTTCGCTCCCTCGGGACCCTTTTTTCCCGTGCACGGCCACACCGTCACCACCGGGCTGCCCGCCGTGGCGAGTTTTTTGCCGTCCGGCGAGAACGCCATGGCGCGGACTTTTGATTCGAAACCCTGAATGTGCAGCGAGTGGTCCCTCGGGATGTCGTAAACATGCACGCTCGGGGTTTGGTCGCCCGTCGCGATCCAGCGCCCGTCGGAACTCCAATCCACCAGCAGGCACGCACCGCCCCAATCGAACCGCGCGAAGGGCTCCGCTTCGCCGAGCCTCCACAACAGCGCGCCACCGGCGCCCGCCGTAGCGATCTCGTCGGGCTTCGCGGGATTCCATGCAAAGTCGGATGCGGGCACCGGCATGTTCGCGATGCCGCGGCCGGTGTCGCCCTCCGGACCGAACACATGCAGCGCCCTGCCCTGCGCTGCCGCGAGAAAATTTCCGCCCGGATCGGCCTTCACGCGCTCGATCATCCCGCGCCCCGGCTTCCATTCCCTGCCGCCCCAGCGCACCGCGCCATCGAACCCGCAGGTCGCCGGCTCCCCGCGGAACCAATCCGCGCAGCCGTTGCCCATCGCATGGCCAGGCAATTCCCCGACCTTCGCGGCGCCGCAATCCATCAAAACGATTTCCCCCGACGCCGGAACCGCCATCAGCCGCTCCCCACCACGGTCCCACGCGAGGTGCAGGATGTGGTCCGCGCAGGCGATGCTCCCCGGACTTTTCACGCGAACCCGCTACCTCAGGCCGGCAGGTGAAGGATCCTGCCGCACTGCGGGCAGGAGACGACCGACTTGTCCGAGCGCAGCGCGAGGCTGGTTTGCGCGGTGACCTTCATGTGGCAGCCGCCGCAGACATCGTGCTCCACTGCGACCACCGCCCGCCCGTTCTTGCTTTCGAAAAGGTGTTCATATTGCTCAAGCAAATCCTCGTCGATCCCTTGGGTGGCCGCGGGGCGCTCGGATTCCATAGCCGAAATCCGTGATTTCAAATTCGCCTCGCGCTCGCCGAGCACCGCGATGCGCGACTCGATGCGCGCTTTTTCCTCGGAGGAGTTTTTCTCGGCGTCGGCAATCTGCGGTGCGAGCGCATCCGCCTCCTCCATCAGCACGAGTTCCTTGTCCTCGATCTCGCGGATCGCTTTTTCGGCCGCGGAGATTTCGTGCGAGAGCGCCATGTATTCGTCGTTCTTCCGCGTTTGGAGCTGTTGGTTTTTGTAGCGGGCGATTTGCTCCTTCTTCACCGCGACATCCCCCTCGAGCGACTTTTTCTCGACCTCGATCGCCTTCGCGCGCGACTTCGACTGCTCCAGCCGCGCCGTGGAATCGGCAACGAGTTTTTGGAGCGCGGCGAGTTCGCCGGGCACCGATTTGTATTCCTGGCGGAGGTTCCTCAACCGCTGGTCGCGGTCCTGGAGGGCGAGAAGCTTTTCGACATCCTGCAGCATCGGGGAATGATGGGCGGGCGCGCGGAATTTATCCAGCCAATCAAAAGGATTTCTTCATGCAGCCGGAGTTGCCAGCATCCGGCGCATGTCGCCAGGCGTCTGTTACCTCGTCGGCGCCGGCCCCGGCGATCCACTGCTCCTCACCCTCAAAGGCAGGGCGTGCCTCGAAAAGGCGCAAACCGTCGTTTACGACAGCCTCTGCAACCCCGGTCTCCTCGCCTTCGCGCCCGCCGGATCCGAAAAAATCCACGCCGGAAAGCGCGCGGGCAACCACGCCATGCCGCAGGCGGAAATGAACACCCTGCTCGTCCGCGAAACCCTCGCAGGAAAAACAGTGGTCCGGCTGAAGGGCGGCGACCCGTTCCTCTTCGGACGCGGCGGCGAGGAAGCCGAAGCCCTGGCTGAGGCCGGATGCCGGTTCGAAATTGTCCCGGGCGTCACCTCCGCCATCGCCGGTCCCGCCTATGCGGGAATCTCTGTGACACACCGCGCCCACAACACAGCGCTCACGATTTTCACCGGACACGAAGATCCCGAAAAAGACGCGCCGTCGCTGGATTTCCGATCCCTCGCCACCGCGCCTGGAACGAAGGTCATGCTGATGGGAATCGAGCGGCTGGGGGCGATCGCCCAACGACTGCTCGACGAAGGCATGGATGCAAAAACCCCCGTCGCCCTCGTCCGCGAAGCCACCACGCCGCGCCAGGAAACACTCTGCGGCACCCTCGCGGACATCGCTCAAAAAGCCGAAGCGGCAGGCTTCAAGGCGCCCGCCGTCGCCGTGTTCGGCACGGTTGCGGAGTTGCGCCAGAAGCTCGGCTGGTTCGAATCCCTGCCCCTCTTCGGCAAGCGCATCGCCATCACCCGCACCCGCTCGCAGGCGGGCGAACTCGCCGCCCAACTCCTCGAACTCGGCGCGGACGCCTACGAACTTCCGACCATCCGCATCGAGCCGGCGACGGACAAGCGCGCCTTCTACGAACTCGCTGCCTACGCCCACGGCTACGATTGGCTCGTCTTCACCAGCCCGAACGGCGTGGACGCATTTTTCGGCGCGTTCTTCGAAATCTACCGCGACGCCCGCGACCTCGGTGGCGTGCGCATCGCCTCGGTCGGACCCGCCACCACCGCGCGCGTGAACGCCTTCCATTTCCAAGCGGACATCCAACCCGAAAAACACACCGCTTCCGACCTCGTCGCCGCCCTCGCCAAGGAAACCTCGGTGGAAAACCTGAAAATCCTCGTCGTCCGCCCGGAAGGCGGCACCGATGTGGCGTCTTCGGAATTGTCGAAACGCGGCGCCATAGTGGACGAGGCGGTCGCCTACCGCACCGTCCCGGAAACCGTGGAGAATGCGGAGGGCATTGAGCGATTCCGAAACTCCGGCGCCGACATCGTCACCTTCACCAGCGGTTCGACCGCCGAAAATTTCCACAAACTCGGACTCCCCGTTCCCGCCGGCACGCATTTCGCCAGCATTGGACCGGTGACCTCCGCCACGATGCGCCGCCTCGGCATGTCCGTGGATATCGAAGCGGAAACCCACGACATTCCCGGGCTCGTTCGCGCGATCGAAAAATTTTTCAAAAAATAAAAACCCCGCACCCCCGGGGTCTTGACACGCGTAGTAATAAGGCGGACCGAAAAACGCAAAAATGATTGCCGACCTGACAGATTATTCCGGAAGCCTTGCAACCGACCCTGCCCAACTCCTGGGCGATGTCCTTGCGCGCATCCAAAACGAGCCCGGGCGCGTTGTCACCGACGCCCGCGGCCGCATCACCGCGATCAACCCCGCGTTTTCCGCGCTCTGCGGATACACCTTTGAGGAAGTCCGCGGCAAAAAACCCGGCGATTTCCTCCAAGGTCCGGGCACCGAGCCGGAAAGCGTCGAGAAAATCCGCAAGGCGCTCCGCACGCGCAAGCCCTGCATGGTGGACCTGATCAATTACCACAAGGATGGTTCCACCTACCGCGTCCGCATCGAGCTGAAGCCATTCTTCAAAACCAACGGCGC